>JAYUSV010000532.1:0-3288 GCA_043755495.1 Synechococcales cyanobacterium | reverse complement strand
CAGCCAAAATAACTGCGGCTCCCCAGTACCAGGCAAAAGCTTAAAATGTTTGGCAGAACAAGGTTTGATGAAAGTTGCTAGATACCATCAAACCTTTTCCCATGCTACTTACCCAATGTCAATTCGTCTTTATTACCCAATAAACCTTGAGGTCGCCAAAGCATAATTACCATTAAAATAAAACCAATAATCATGATCCGAAATGCTCCCACTTGGTCAGAAGAAAAAGGCAATGATTTAATCCAATCTAAGCGAGTAACGGTGTCGTAAGCCCAAAAAACCACAGCGCCCAAAATCACGCCCACATTGTTGCCAGCACCACCTAAAGAAACGATCGTCCAAGCATTAAAGGTCAACAGCGGCTCAAAGTTACTTGGGTACAAACTAGTAATTTGCCAAGCATAAAAAGCCCCTGCAATCCCAGCAATCCCCCCGCCCAACATGAGAGCTTGGAGCTTATACCAAAATACATTTTTACCTAGGGCTTTAGGCACCTCTTCATCTTCTCGAATCGCCTTAAGCACTCGTCCCCAAGGTGAATTAATCAGCCGTTCCAAGCCAAAATAAATAACTGCTAGAGTGGTAACTGTCAACAACATCAAGCCAGCCCGATCGTCGTAATTATAAAGACCGATCGCCCCACAAATATAGATCACAAAGAAGCTCACTATCCCCAAGATCGCCTGCCACATTTTGTTGGTGTTCTTGCGACCCCACACCCACAGTCGCCAACTAGCTAAGCCCATCACCGCCGCAAATAAACCAATGAAACCTAGTTTAGTCAAGTAATTAGGCATAGCAGGCGCAAAGTTCAGGGGCAGTTCATACCTTTGAATGCCGCCAACACCACCAGTAATTGGGGTGAATTTGTCAGATTGAATGGTGATGCGGACTAACTCCGAAACCCCGATCGTCACAATTCCCAGATAATCTTCGCGCAGCCGTAGAGTAGTAAGGCCAATTAATAGACCAAGGAAGGCTGCTAAGAGACCGCCGATCGGGGCAGCGATCCATAAAGGCACTCCCTGCAAACTCAGTAACACAGTGGTATAGGCTCCCACGGTCATAAATGCTACGTGACCAAAGTTCACCAGGCCGGTGTAGCCCCATTGCAGGTTCAATCCCAAGCCAAAAATGGCGTAGGTGGCCGCTGAAAGGGTAAGAAAAACGATGTAATTGCTGATCATAAATGGCTGGCACAGCGACCCGCTAAGACTTTAGGGTATTTTACCTTGGAGGGGAACTATTACAGAGAATATCGGCAAAATCTCGGCTTTAGGTAGGGATTAACTCCCCCGGACGTAATCTTACCCATTTTCCTTGGTCTTGTTTAAAGCTCAAACAACCCACCACATCCCATTCCATTTCTACATAGTCAGCTTGGGGGCGGATATTGACATTAATACTTGGCTCAGTGGCCTCGAAATCGGGATTCTCGGTCAGATGTGCCTGCTCATGCTGGCCTTCTACCGCATGATAGGTAAAACAGCGATCGACATATTCACAATTAATGCAAATGCACATAGCCAGACCCTCAAGTAATTTAGAGTAAAGCGGTATCTGTTGTAATTTTAGCTTTTATTCCTCACTTACTCCTTAATTATGGTCAAACCAAAACCCGATATGGATAGCAATTTAAAGTGGGCTACTTGCCTACTCTAAGCAGGTAACAGAACTAAAAGAAAACCCATGCGATTAAACTTACAGCCACTGACCACCGCGATAGCGGCTGTGGGGAAATAGTACCTTTAATAAGCTATGGGTGGCGAAAAACATCATGAGGCTGGCAATCGCATATTGCAACAACAACCATTGTATAGGCAAAGAATTAGTGTTAATTCCCGGTAGCTGATTGACTTTCAGCAACAGTGCCAAAACCCCGCCTTCTACCAACGCTCCAGCTAGCTGGAGCAAACCCGGCCAGTCACTATCCCAGCGTAGTTTTTGAATTTGTTGAGTAACTACATCAGAAATGGTGCCGCAGATTCCCATATAAATTAGCAGCACCAAATAAGAGAAGCTCTTGGGTGAAAATAGTCCCAAAGCAAAAGGCAATGAAACTAACAGCCCCACTGTGGGCAGCAAAAACAAACGCATTTGCCAACGACCAAAGAGCGTAGGAGTCATAGTTATCGATCGACCGAACCCATAATGATATCGATACTGCCCAAGATTGTTACCAAGTCAGCGATTTTTACGCCGGTTAGTAAGTGGGGTAAAATTTGCAGATTGTTGAAGTCCGCTGCTCTGATCTTCCAGCGCCAAGGAAAGACATTGTCTTCACCCACGATAAAAATTCCCACTTCGCCTTTGCCGCTTTCGACTCGCACGTAGTGCTCGCCTTTAGGAATTTTAAAAGTAGGAGCGATCTTCTTGCTGACATACTGATAGTCTGGACTGTCCCATTCTGACTTAGGGCCAGCAGCTAAACGCTTCGCTTCCAAGTTTTCGTAAGGGCCACCAGGTAAACCAGCGATCGCCTGCCGTAAAATTTTCACCGATTCACGCATTTCTTTCATCCGTACCACATAGCGGGCAAAGCAGTCGCCGCCAGTATCCCAGGCTACATCCCAATCAAAATCGTCGTAGCATTCATAGCTATCTACTTTGCGCAGATCCCAATTGACCCCAGATGCCCGCAGCATTGGACCCGAAAGACCCCAGTTAATGGCTTCCTCGCGCCCGATCGTGCCGATGCCTTCTACCCGTTTACGAAAGATCGGGTTGTTGGTGATTAACTTCTCGTATTCATCAATTTTGGGATCAAAATAATCACAAAAATCAATACATTTGTCGATCCAGCCATAGGGCAGATCAACCGCTACGCCACCTATGCGGAAATAGTTGTTGTTGACCATCCGATAGCCGGTGGCGGCTTCCCACAGGTCATAGATCATTTCCCGTTCCCGGAAAATATAAAAGAACGGAGTCTGGGCACCCACATCGGCCATAAATGGGCCAAGCCACAGCAAGTGGTTAGCAATCCGGTTCAGCTCCAGCATGATCACCCGAATATAGCTGGCACGCTTGGGTACCGGAATGCCTGCAAGTTTTTCGGGGGCATTGACGGTAATGGCTTCGTTAAACATCCCCGCCGCGTAGTCCCAGCGGCTCACATAGGGCACATACATAATGTTGGTGCGGCTCTCGGCAATTTTTTCCATGCCGCGATGCAGGTAGCCGATCACCGGCTCACAATCTACTACGTCTTCACCATCCAAGGTGACGATGAGCCGCAGTACCCCGTGCATCGAGGGGTGGTGCGGACCCATGTTGAGCACCATTGGC
>JAYUSV010000531.1:0-10027 GCA_043755495.1 Synechococcales cyanobacterium | reverse complement strand
TGGTAAAACCACCTTACTGCGCTGCTTTAACCGGATGCATGATCTATACCCTGGAAATCGCTATGAAGGCGATATCTGGACAGACCAAGGGGTAAACTTGCTCGGGCGCAAGGTAGACCCGATCGAAGTCAGAATGCGGGTGAGCATGGTTTTCCAAAAACCGAACCCCTTCCCTAAATCTATTTTTGAAAATGTGGCTTATGGCCTGCGGGTGCGAGGCGAAAAGAATCGCGCTGTATTAGAGCAAAAAGTTGAAGAGGCTCTCCAGGGTGCAGCACTGTGGAAGGAAGTAAAAGATCGTTTAAATGATTTGGCTTCTAATCTTTCTGGTGGTCAGCAGCAGCGCTTGTGCATTGCCCGAGCGTTAGCTACGACTCCCGAGATTTTGCTGTTGGATGAGCCAACTTCAGCTTTGGATCCGATCGCTACTGCCAGCATCGAAGAGCTGATTGGAGAGCTAAAAGAACGAGTCACAATTTTGATTGTGACTCACAGCATGCAGCAAGCTGCTCGGGTTTCCGACTTCACTGCATTTATGTACATGGGTGAAATGGTGGAGTTCAACGAAACTTCCCAAATTTTTACTCAGCCTGCTCAACAGCAGACTGCGGACTATGTAAGCGGTCGTTTCGGCTAAAATTGCATGAAATATCAAAGAACCCTGCCTCATTTTGAGGCAGGGTTCTTTGATTAAGCCTGTTTTGCTAAGAAATTCTGCACGTAGTAAGCACAGAGATGTGCACCTTCGGCTTGGTATATAAAGTGATCGCGGCGGGGAACAGTGATCAGTTCGGAGTTAGGAAACAGGGCATGATAGCGGTGAGCCATTTCTACTGGGGTTTCGGTGTCTTTTTCGCCCCACAGCAGCAGCACCGGCGCTTTGATTTGTTTGACGATTTCAGTGACATCTTCGCTGACGGTTTTGACCATCGTGCCTCGCAGAACACCCGCAGTTAGGTAATCACGGGAGCCGTACTTTTGGCTGTGCCAGTCTAATAGCTCCTGGCGATTTATCGGCGAAATCTTGAAAGCTGTGCGCATGGTTTTAATCCACTGGCTGCGCAAAGACTGTTGAAAAGTCTTTTGGCGTTGCAGGCCACCCGAGTTGATCATCACGATCGAACGCACCCGATCGGGATATTTGTGAGCCAAACGCATAGAGACCCGGCCACCAAAGGAATGCCCCAGCAGATCAGTCCGATCAATTTTCTGCTCATCCAAATAAGCCAGCACTCGATCGGCATACTGAGTGGTATTCCAATCTGCGGGTGGTGGGGGAGTTTTACCAAAACCGGGCAAGTCCAAAACATGAATATTAGCCTGCTCGCCTTCACTATAAGCAGAGCTATCGGCTAACAGCTCTGCCATCGGCTGCAATGCTCGCAGGTTTTGCCCCCAGCCGTGCATCATTAGCAGCGGATGCCCGCCCCGGCCAAGTTGAATTGCATTGATTTCTGGTACGGCCATAAATATGATCTGGGGACTGGTTGCGCTTTCTGAGCCTAAGTTATCATCGATCGGCCACTTCGGGAAGAGCCAGACCATAAACCTGCGATATTTTCCATCACCAGATGGGCATGATAAACAAGAAGACAGGCAATCTTTAATTTTAATTGGGACATCGCTAGGGGATATTAATTCAGTGGTTACTTCTTACGCGCGGATGACACCGCAGACAGAACAATCCATTTGCAACTGGTTGGCACAGAGCCTCAAGGAAGCTGCCGAGGAGGATGTCTTGTTGGCTTTCCAAAGACTGATGGTGGAAGGCAAAGGCATTAGTGACCCCGAAATTTCGGCGGAGATCGAAGCAATTGCTTTGTCGAAAGAAAAAAGCGCCCAAAGAGACTTTTTACGCATTTTGGATCAAGTTTGTCATCAAGTAATCACCGCTTGGCTAGTAGATGGCAAACCCTCACTGATTAGCCAACTCATTGACGCGATTGGCAAAATTGGTGATAGCAAAGAACAAATCTATGCCAAACTGCCTCGTCGTCTCCACCAACTTTGGAAACTCTACATCCAAGATGTCTACTATCAACGGCTGTTGAAGTTGCAAATAGTCGTGACCCGGCAATCTACCAGCAATGATGGCCAAGCTCCATTGGCCAACCTGCTCGATCGCTATCCTTTTTTATATGAATCTAGCTTGCTGGCCGAAGATGCCACAGTTGAGTATCTAGAAATTATCCAAAAAACCAAACGTCGCGCCCAACGAGACTATGAGTTCCGGCTCTCCAAGTACTTAACTTTTCAAATTCGCAAAGCTTCTTTGCGTCAAAATCCTGATCCGCAAAAGTCGATCGACCCAGTATTCAACCCCAGCCTCCTCAAAAGCCGCGATTTGGGCAGTGCCCTGCAAACTTTTGTGAGTAATTCTCGCCATAGCAGCGAAAACCCCTGGGATAGCGCTTGCAATTTTCAGGCACAGATTCATCCCGGCCTGACTTTTGTAGACTTCAAAGAATTGCTCTATAAATATCTGATTACTGATTTAGATCCAGCTAGCAAAGCCCAAAATAGTTTTAAGTCAAAACTCAAAGAATATTTGCGCGGTGTTATCCCCGAGAATCACCCCAAACCATTAGATGAGTTGTCACAAGTCCGCGCCTATACCCAATTGCTAAATTTTTTAGTAATTGACAGCGCCGAACGCCCTAATCATATGGTGTTGATTAACTTGGTCTCCAATATTGGCTCCACTGCTACGGTGAGCTTGATTCTGAAGATTATTTTGATCTGCCCCAAGGCTCAGACCTCTCTCAATCACCGTTTAGCTATTTTGTTTAACCATTACTATGCCAGTCCTCAAGATGAAGTTGCTTGGCTAATCAAGCTATTCGAAAACTGGCACATTGCTAGCACCATTCACTTTGGCAAGATTGATACCTCTCTGCTCAAACAAATTTTAGCTAAAAAATCTAAGCCCAAAACTAACACCTCAGCTTAGGCATCTCGAAAACGACGGTGCCGGAAAAACAGTTGGCTATCGCCATAGACAGAAGCCACAAAGTTGGACTTAGTTACTAAATGACCAATTGTTTGGTTAGAGCCTCTTACCATCGCGGTCACGGTGAAAATTTTGGTATCTGGCGGTATCGGCGTTAAATCTGTCCGAAAATCATGGGGATTACTGGCAAAATGTAGCTCTGATACCAGGGAGACTTGCTCTGGAGAGTCAGGGCTATTGATGGCATTACCTACTCGATCGAACAGCCCAAAGTCTTGCAATGAAAGCTTGGTGGGGTAACGAGTCACCCGCCGAAAGATGCCATTCATAACCTTGGGCCCAAATTCGTTCACCACCGGCACAATGTTGGAGAGGGGGTGGGCAAAAAAGTTATAGTCTTGACCTTGGCCATTGAGGGTGTAGAGCGCCGAGAAGTTGGCGCTATCTTGGCCATCTACCAACATTTTGAGCGCCAAACCAGGAGCAAAATCCCGCCTGGCAGGGTCTCCGGTAACTGACAACCGCACTAGCCCAGTGGCTCCTTGCCAAAGTCCGGTGTAGGGATGATCGCCGGTGGATACATACTCCACTTGCGCCACAGTGCCATGGGCGTGAAGAGCCTTGCGCCAGCCCGTAGGTGATTCGTCTACTCGATTGTCCATTTTTTTGCGCAAGGGAGTCAAGAGTACCCCCAAGACATCGATCGGTCGGAAAGGCGGCAGATCTTTGTATTCCGAGGCAGTGATGCGTGACCAGATAAAGTTGAGCTTGCGCTCTACTGACCAGGTACGATATTCCACCGGAGATGGAGTAAAGTCGTGAGCAATTAGTTCGGCAGTGCTTACCATAAGGAGTCCTCATAAAGAGCAATAGTCACTTCGGGTTGGCCAGCAGGTAAACCCGTAATACAGGCACGTACTGGCTGGTCGGTCATCTCTACTTCGCAGGCAAAACAAGAGCCAGAGAGGCAGCCGGTGGGGATCGATACTCCAGCTCGCTTGGCCACGTTTAACAGCGGCTCACCAGCTTCGGCATCTACCACGATATTATCAGGCAGAAATTTAACTTTCACTAGTATTTTATTGACCGACTTTGTGTTCTGAGGTTAAAATTATTTGGAATACCTTCAGTGTAGTGTTCTGTGGCATGATCGACAACCTATTACTATTGCCCAGCCGCCAAAAGCTTTACATTCCTTTATGTATTTGGTGTAAAAGTTATTAGTTTACCCCCATTATTTTGGGTAAAATCAAAGTTTCTACGGCAGTTTTAGCCGTCATATAGGAGTAAGAATATGGCTCATACATATGTAGCTAAAAATAATGGTCAGGCTTGGCTGACGGCGATCGCCGGAGTTTTAGGCTTTTGGTTAAGTGCAACACTGCTGATTGACTTTACAATCATGCCCAGCATGTATTTCAGCGGGATGATGAATACTCCTAATTTTGGAGCAGTAGGCTATACGCTCTTTTCTATTTTTAATCGCATTGAGCTGCTCTGTGGTGCAGTAGCTTTGTCTGCGGGCCTCTGGCTATGGCAGTCTAATGTTTTAGATAGCAAGCAAAAAATTGAAGTCGGTGCTTCTAGTGCCTTGCTGCTGCTTATTGCTCTTTGTTACACCTTTATTCTGACTCCCCAAATGGGCGGCCTGAGCATTGATCTCAATATGATGGACAGTGCCAGCTTTGCTAACGGCGGCTTAGAAAATCTGCAAATGCATAGCACTATAGTTGAAAATGCACCACCAGGAATGAATCAGATGCATGTGGTCTATTGGGTACTAGAAGCTCTAAAAATCACTTTGATAGCGACAGTACTAGGTACAACTTATCGTCGGCTGGTATCAGCAAATTAACTTTTCAAATAAACGCAAACAGCCCTTTCATTAACGAAAGGGCTGTTTGTATTTGCCGAAACAGTCATTAGAGCTTAGCTAAAACGGAAACTATCACTAGTTAATAAGCTGCTATCTGTATTTAACAAAGTGGCCACCGACAGACCCGCTTCATTTTTAATCAGAGCATCAGCCCCAGCTTGAGTGATCGACAACTGACCAAAATTACCAATATTTAGATTGCTGGAATCCACTACAGTGACGTAGATGGAGGGAGTGAAAATGGCAATAATATCGCTGCCGATCGTAAAGTCAGAAATAGTGTTATTCAGGCCAGTCAAGTTATCACCTGCTGCCGAGATCGAGAAAGTATCTTTACCTTCACCACCACTCAGATAATTACTACCTAAACCACCAAACAGCAAATCATCACCTTCAGCACCAAAGATAACATCATCACCATTGCCACCCAGCAAAGTATCGTTGCCAAAACTACCAGAGATCACATTGTTGCCATTACCAGCCTGGATATAATCATCACCCAAACCACCCCAAATGAGGTCATCACCACTATCACTGACGATCGAATCATTGCCTTCGCCGCCGTCTAGCTGGTTGTTGCCCTCACCGCCCTGAATTGTGTCATTGCCTGAGCCACCCCAAATTTGGTCGGCATCCTTACCGCCAGCCAAAAAGTCGTTGTCATCACGGCCATCAATTTGGTTAATACCATCGCCGCCTTGAATGGTGTCATCACCCGTGCCACCCCAGATCGAATCATTGCCATTACCAGCCTCGATCGAATCATTGCCATCCATCCCGTCGAGGGAGTTATTGCCTGCTCCAGCTAAAATGGTGTCATCGCCCGTGCCACCCCAAATAGAATCATTACCATTACCAGCCGTAATCAAATCTTTGTCTTCACGGCCATCGATCGCATTGTCGCCATCGCCAGCTTGGATGGAGTCGTTACCAGCACCACCCCAGATCGAATCATTGCCACTGCCAGATGTAATAGAATCATCACCATCCATTCCATCAAGAGAATTATTGCCCGCTTCACCGTTGATGGTGTCGTCACCCAGGCCACCCCAGATATAATCATCCCCATTGCCACCAAAAATCAAGTCATTACCATTGCCACCATCTAAACTATCAGCACCTTCGCCACCCAGCAACGTATCAGTTCCAGTACCGCCCCAAACCGAGTCATCACCCAGTCCACCATCTACAGAATCATTGCCGTCGCCACCGTCTAGACCATCACCACCAGCTCCGCCAGAAATAAGGTCATTGCCGCCGTAGCCCCAAATTCGATCGTCTTCTAAAGTGCCAACTAGGTTGTCGGCCAACAATAAATCACCGTAAATATTTGCCATATTGAAAAATTTGCTAGAAATTCTGGAGATTAGGATTGTGGTAGTTCACCAGCCAAGACTTAACTTGCCAAGGAAGTACCTTTCGATTTTCCTCTGTATATTGTACCGATGTCTCCAATAAATCAATTGATCGATCTGCTGAAATTTGCAACCCACCAGTCCATTCCACATCAGCCATTCTGCCGGAAGACTCATAACAGCGCAGCACCAAACGATTATCAGTCTCTGCCGGATACAGTGCCATCAACACCAAGCTATTGTTACCCAAGCTCACAAAACTTTGACTACTAGCCAAAGTCCCTGACATCGATCTATCTACTTCCACGCTCTGCACTGGTGAGTTTAGCTCACCGCCCTGATGGACTGTCTGAGCCGTTTGCCAGTTCCCTTGGTGAGGGTATATGGAATAAGTAAATTTATGAACTTGTCGATCGGCCATTGAGTCCGGCCAGGTACTAGCTCTCAATAGAGACAAACTGAGAGAATTAGTAGTATAACTATAGCCATGCTTACAGTCATTTAATAAACTTACGCCATAGTTTAAGTCCTGATCGGTTAAATCCACCCACCGATAGGCCGGAATCTCCCATTTGGCTTTTTCTTGGGGAGTTGCCGGGACTGTTGGTCGATCGATCACTCCACAAGGTACTTCACAAGTCACTGCTTGAGCGTTGCAAACCAGCGGGAAATAGGCTTTAACTAATACATGCTCTTCTTGCCAATCTACGATAGTTTCGATATCTAAACGGTGAGACTGGGCACCCAACAGATAAACCTGAGTGAAAATTGATTTCCCAATGCGGCGTTTAACCTGTAATCGCTGTTCTACCAAGCCGTTATGCAGCCAGGTAATTGATAGTAGTTCTGCCGCAGGCAAAGAATGCTGAGCATAGTTAGGATCGATATTCCAAGCATCCCAATATTGACCCGCATCGGTATATGCCAAAAGTTGATTGCCGGGATTGGCTAGGATTTCTAACTGTTGTTGTTGATCAAATAGACTTTGAATGTCACCAGTTTGGGGATTGATCGCAACTTTAAGATAAGGGTTTTCTAAACACCAATGATCTGGCAACACCGGCTCGGGTAAAGTGGCTACCGGGACTAGCCAAAATAATCGATAGCCTACACTAGGAATATCGGTGGCCAAGCCGATCGAGCTACCTACCAAGTCATCTGTAGGCAACACATTTCCCTGACAATCCCAGAGTTGATAGAACTCTTTAGAAGAATGAATTGGCCATTCCACTACGCTCGATCGAGTCCAATTTAAACTATTAAACACAATTAGCGGCAAAGCCTCGGGGTGTGGCGGAGCCGAGGTATCCACATGGCAAGCGATTTCCATAGTGGCCAGACTAATTAAATAGTCGGTAATATTGGCCGCTTCCTGCCATTCTTGATTCGCCGTCACATAAACAGGCTGAATGGCGCTGCCCGGAAGAATATCGTGAAACTGATTAAACAGCGCCAACTTCCAGGCCCGCTCAATTTCTGGATGAGTTTTACAATGACCGGTTAAAGTGCTCTCGATCGTTGTCCAGAGTTCGGCTTGATACAAAGCATCTTCGGCCTGCCGATTCGCTCTTTTCTGGTCGGCGTGGCTGGTATAGCAGCCCCGGTGAAACTCTAAATACAATTCATCGGTCCATACCGGCAAATCTTCCGTCGCCCGAGAAGCTAAATAATTCTCTACAGTGGTAAAACCCCAAGCCGGACAAAGCGGCGAAGCCTGCCAGCGCTGTTGCACCAACAACATATCTCGCGTTGGCCCACCGCCATGATCACCCACGCCACAGAGCCACAAAGCATTACTATCACCAGTGCCCTCCTGCCACTTGCGACCATATTCAGCAATTTTCACTGGCTCAATCCCTTCTCCGATCGGCGCAGACATATAGCTGAGCACCTTAGAACCATCAGGACTTTGCCACCAAAAAATCTGATGAGGAAACTGGTTGGTATCGTTCCATAAAAACTTTTGGGTAACAAAATAATCGATCTGACCCAGCTTTAAAAACTGTGGCAACTGCTGACAAAACCCAAAGGTATCGGGCAACCAGGCCACTTTGCTAACCTGGCCAAACTTGGCTTTTACGTAGCGCTGCCCATAAATAATTTGACGGGCGATCGATTCGCCACTAATCAAGTTTAAATCTGGCTCAACCCACATCCCGCCAACTACTTCCCAGCGACCGTTGGCCACTTGGGCTTGAATGCGGGCAAATAGTTCTGGGCGATGTTCTTCGATCCAGGCATATAGGGCGGGGCTGGTATGACAAAAAGTGAGTTCAGGAAATTCAGATTGCAAAGATAATACCGAGCTGAAGGTGCGATCGGCCACGTCCCAGGTTTCAGCAACTTCCCAAAGCCAAGCCATATCTAGGTGGGCGTGACCCAGCAAGGAAATCTGGGCGGCATTTTTATCGAAACGAGTAGCGAGTTGCTGGCGAATATCTTGAAGCTGTTGATTAAACTTGGTCACATCAGTTGTTAGTAAACCCCAATCTAAAGTTTCCAATGTCTCAGCCGCTCCGGTTAAGCCGTAGGCCGTAGCCACCGCGATCTCGTCAGCAATGAATCCCGGTTCGGGGTTAAGGGCATCTGGTGATTCGTAGATGGCGATCGACTGCATCAAAGCTCCTCGATCGTGGCCGGGGCTTACTAAGCGAATCCTTACATCCCAGCTATCCCCAGCCTGCACGCAGGAACCTAGCAACACTCTGGCACGGGCATCGAACAGGTCGCCTGCTTGAGCTAGCTGTCCATTGATATATATTTGAGTGTCGATCGACCACCACACCAAAGACAGGCGCAGGCTATGCCCAATTAAGGGATATCCCTGTAAATCTCTAGGCACCACAATATTGGTAGCCAACCAGCGCACTTCCCCGGCTGGCCAGCTAATATACTGTTTGCTGTCTAACGCCACTGGTTGCCAATGTTCAAAGCCATCGGTTAAAGCTGCCTCAGTTTTGAGCCATCTCCAGTGATCGATCGACTGTTGACTGAGCCGTCTCAATCGATCGCATTTTGCGACCAGGGAATTGTTATCAGGCATAATCATAGCTTTACCGAACTCGAACTTCTACCGCTGATATTTTAGAGGATCGGGGTAATTTGCAACCAAAGTGACTTGCTGGTATAAATTATTGCTAGCCTGGTATTTCATGGCAGTTGATGTCCATATCACGATAGAGCCAGCAAATCTGCGATAAAGTAAATTAAGGTTTTAGTAAAGGGATAAATAATGATGGCAACCATACTCTACCCTTTGATATTGAATCAGAATATCCGGTGCAAATTGAACTTTTTAATATCCTGCGCATTCTTAAAAAAATCTCTCAACTATTCTTGATCAATCCGTAATCGCCATTAAGCCCACAGCGAATCGGGGCAAATGGTCATTAATGAAAAGCAGGGCAATTTGAGACTGGTGGGTTCACAGAATGGTCGAGATGGCTCGATTACGATTCATCAAGATGTAAATTTCTATGCTGCTGCCTAATTGCTGGAATCAGTCGTTTTAATGCGGGGAATTGGTCGATCGATCGCTTTCCGATTAGGGCGAGATGGGGCAGCCGTTGCCGTCAACTACGTTGCTTTGCTCGAAGCCGTGGAACATCATCATGCCGATCTCTATACAGAAGCCTTGACTGTGCTCAAAGGCGGGGCAGCAACCGCCAAACAAGCCACGCAGAAATGGATTTGTAAGCAGTGTAGTGTGATTTATGATCCAATCCTGGGCGATCCCGATTCGGGGTCTGCCGAGGCGATTATTTTTGGTTCACCAGCTACTTGAACCACAAACTCTGAATCCACATAAGCGTCATGGGAGTCATACACCCGTAAGCTTACAGCGCT
>JAYUSV010000530.1:0-3289 GCA_043755495.1 Synechococcales cyanobacterium | reverse complement strand
AGACTATGTGTTCATGAATTTGGGCACCAACGATATTCCTTTTAACTCTAGCGAAAACAATATTAATTTCAATGTCACCGACACTGCTTATAACTGGCTAAAAGAAGCCCGTCAGCGAATTCCTGGTGCCGAGATTTTTGTAATTTATCCGTTTAACCAAACCAAGAATGCTGAATTGCGTCAGGGAATTGTGCGGTATCTCAATGACAACCCTGGTGATACTAAAGTTCATGCTCTGAATTTGGGCGCAGAAGGTGCCAGAGGTTTAGTTGGGCCGTATATTGCCGAGTTTGCAGTAGACAGCGTGCATCCTACCGCCAGTCGCCACCAGCAACTTGCGGGCTTGCTGTATGACCAAATCAAACCGATTGTGGGTGTATCTTCCACCATTATCGAAGACACCAGCACGGCTTCGGCTACTGGTTTGAATACGGTTAAATATACTGGTCTGTGGCGCAATGAGCCGCTAGCAAGCAACCCGGCTCGCTATAGCTATCTTTCTAGCGACAGCAATGCTATCTATGAAGTTACTTTTAGAGGCGATCGACTACGGCTCTTTGGCAACAAAGACAACGACAATGGCATCGCGGCGATCAGCATTGATGGTGGCCCAGAAATAACCACAGACCTCTACAGCAGTAATCCTCTTAACGATGCTCTGTTATATCAAAGTGGCAGCCTGGGCAACGGCTTCCATACGATTAAGTTGCGGGTGACTGGTCAGAAAAATACCAGCTCGATCGGTAGTACGATCGATATTGGTAAACTAGAAGTTCTTTAGAGCCTGCTCGATCGCCGCTTTTTGCTCGGCATCATAACCCCAGCGTTCCAAAAACTCCACATATTCACCAGCCCCAGTGCGAATAGCAGCTACGATTTGCTGAGAGATCATCTTAATCTCAGGCATTTGTAGCGCATCAATAAGCTGCTGCGATCGCTTGGCCACCGTCGCTGAGTTGGCTGCCATATCCGCCTGCTGTTCTCGCAGAAAGTGGAGATTTTGGGCTGTAGACATCGCCAGGTTTTTCACCAATAAATCGGCCACTACCGCTGGATGTGCTTGTAGGCCCAAAATAATCCCCGGATGAACCTTGTCTACTACTTCTAAACCATTGGTCAAATAGCCCACAAAAAAGCCTCGTGCCCCCTCCTGAGTCGTCACCAAATCTGTCACAAAACTCTGTGCCTGCTCTGTAGTCAGCGCTTCATCTTGTAACTGCAACACAAACTGCTGAGTGAGTTCGATCGCCGCTGCAAATTTAATGCCAGTGGTCATACTTAAGTCGCCATTCCATAAGGTTTTGCAAAAATCATTCGTCCTGCCGTAGTCTGGAGTGCCGAAGTCACCACAATTCGCGCCTCGTTACCCACAAACTGACTGCCTTCTTCAACTACCACCATAGTACCGTCATCTAAATAGCCCACGCCCTGAGAGGCTTCTTTACCCTCTTTCACAATCTTAATTTCGATACTATCGCCCGGTAAATAAATTGGTCGCAGCGCCTTTGCCACGTCATTGATATTCAGCACAGGCACTTTTTGCAGGTCAGCGACTTTGCTCAGGTTGAAATCGTTGGTGAGCAACATGCCGTTAATTTCACTGGCAAAGCGCAGCAGCTTATCATCTACTGTAGTCAAGTCAGCATAATTAATCGGGTGAATCACGATCGAGTCAGGAAACTCGTCCTGCATTCTCTTTAAAGCATCTAAACCCCTTCTACCCCGAATCCGCTTCATATCATTAGCCGAGTCGGCTAATAGCTGCAACTCCTGCAACACAAACTGCGGCACCAAAATCTGGCCTTCCACAAAGCCCGTAGCCATTAACTCTTCAATGCGGCCATCAATAATACAGCTAGTATCGATCGCCTTAGATTTCACCGGCTGTAAAGTCCCTTCTGCTACCAGCATCGCGTTGTAATTTTGAGGACTAAACAAGCGCAGAAATGCTCCCCCATGGGTATCGGCCAAGGTCACACCGGTATAGCAAAACAGGGTGCTGCTCAAGATGGCCAACAAGGGCTTCAAGAAAGAAAATTCAGCGGGAATCGGCAGTAAAAACACTGGAGCCAGCATTAGGTTAGCCACCAACAGACCCAATACTAGACCCAAGGAGCGGGCAACCAATACATCGATCGGCATCGATCGAATCTGTTTTTCTAGTCGCCGATAGATGGTAATTACGAAGAAACCAAACACTCCACCAAAAAATCCACCAAAACCAGCCGTTACCAGCCGTAAGCCTGATACATTATTGACTTGGGCAATCAGCTCTGCTGGTAAAATATCGATGATGTCGTAACCTACACCAGCTACCGCAGCAACCAGCAATAAAATAATAATGGCGTTGAGCATGAACAGCTCCCAGATAATGGTGGGCGGCAAAGCCGTCGCTCTAATTATATGCTCGATTGTTCGGTCTGCTGACTCTTGGCTAGTAGGGATTCCACCAGATCATAGAATATAGAGGATACTAAAGGTCGCAGGAGCATAAACCATTGAAATTACTAATAATGTCCACCTCAGTAGGCGCGATCGGCAGCGGTTTGGGTGGAGGAGTGGAGTTGACTGTCAAAAATTTGGCAATTGAAATGCGTCGCCGCACTCACATCGTCCATTTGGTGGCTCCTGCCGGTTCGGAGTTGTTAGATTTCCCCATAACCCAAATTCCCGGCAATTTGCAAACCACGGCTCAAACTCAAGATGTTTCTGATCCGATCGCCATGCCTGCTGATCCGGTGCTGGCCAATATGTGGAGCTATGCTTGCCAAGTTCAAGATCAGTATGATTTGATTTTCAATATTGCCTACGACTGGCTACCTTTTTATCTGACACCTTGGTTCCAAACCCCGATTGCTCATTTTATTAGTATGGGTTCGTTGATTTCTGCCTTAGATCAAGAAATGGGCAAAGTGGCGATCAATTTTCCGGGTTCGATCGGGGTTTGTAGCCATACCCAAGCTGAAACTTTTGAGTTTGCCAAACATTGTCGAGTCTTAGGGGGAGCCGGTTTAGATTTGGGCATTTATGAATATCGAGCAAACCCTGCTGATACTCTGGCCTTTTTAGGTCGCATCTCACCAGAGAAAGGTCTAGAAGATGCTTTGGCCGCAGCAAAAGCCACGGGGATGATCTTGAAAATTATGGGCAAGGTTCAAGATGAAGCTTATTGGCAGCAGCTCCAAACCGATTATGCCGGTTACTTTGAGTATTGTGGTTTTCTCGACACGGTGGTGATGCAACAAATTGTGGGAGATTGTCGGGCGTTGTTGATGACTCCGCGCTGGGT
>JAYUSV010000529.1:0-10030 GCA_043755495.1 Synechococcales cyanobacterium | reverse complement strand
TTTTCCGGTGGCGATGATTGGGTCGCAGCCTGCACAGCTCGATCGATTAATCGCCACTTTAACCACCGATCTTTTAGCCGATGGGGGCTGGCATTATCCGCTGATCGATTGCCCCGTAATCATCGGTTCTAGTCGTGCCTATCAACCGCAATGGGAGCAATTTGCCCAGAGTGGCATCAATGCCTCTATCTTAGATTATCTGCCCCACATGCCCGCGATTGCCGTGGCTCGTTTAATTGGCAGCACCAGCGCAGTTTTAGCCCCAATGGCTGCTTGTGCTACCGGAATTTGGGCGATCGAACGGGGTTATCAAATGATCTTAAACGGAGCCGATCGAGCTTTAGTGGGAGCAGTGGAAGCACCGATTAGTCCATTAACTGTGGTGGGTTTCCAAAAAATGGGCGCGATGGCGAATGATGGCTGCTATCCCTTCGATAAAAATCGCCAGGGTTTGGTGTTGGGTGAAGGTGGAGCTTTTTTTGCACTGGAGGAAAGATCGATCGCCGAGGCGCGGGGTGCTAAGACTTATGGTCAAATTTTGGGCTGTGGCCTGACCAATGATGCCAGTCATGCTTGGGGTGTGGGTGGAGGAGCCGGTGTAACGGCGGTACAGCAATGTTTAGAACGCAGTCGCCTGAAGTCTGTTGATCACATTCTTTTGCATGGCACTAGTACTCAGTTAAACGATCGCTATGAGGCCAGTTTGGTACAAGATTTTTTTCCGGATGTGCCGGTGACAGGTAATAAGGGCGCAGTGGGTCATACTTTGGGCGCAGCGGCAGCGATTAGTGTTGCTTTGGCCTTTCGATCGCTGCAATGTCAGGTCATTCCACCCACCGTGGGCTGTAGAGATTTAGATTTTGATCTGAATTTGACTTGTCAGTCAGCAGCGACTAAGTTACAGAGCCTCATGTGTTGGAGCTTTGGTTTTGGGGGCCAAAATGCTGTGATAGCCCTAGGTGTTTAAAGATTAATTGGAGAAAAACAAATACAGTAGAATCTTAAAATCAGCTCTGGGTAAAAAAAAATTGTACCCAGCCACCACATCAGGAAAATATCAATGAAAGCCTTGCTACGCTCTATCTTACCCTGTTTAATTTTAGGAACTCCAGCACTCGCTGAACCAACACCAACCAAAACTACTAACCAAAATCAGCATTCAATGACTGGTACTTGGTCATGGAAGCTTCTTAATCTGCCAATTATTTTTATTTTTGACAACAATGGAGTAATAAATGCCTTAGGTGAAAAAACTTATGGAGACTATAAATACTACGAATTCCCAGGTGCTGACTATAGTAAATTAATGAATCGGATTAGCGGTGGAGCATCTGAAGTAGATACACCGCTGAAGTATAAACAGCAAGGCAACATTATAGAAGTAACCAATCCAGACGGCAGGATTGAGAAAAACACTCTGAATTTCACAGACAATGGCCGTACTGTGAAGTTGAGCAGGGAGAGTGAGTCGGAGATACTTGTCTCTTTTGATAAAGTAAGCGATAGTGCGGAACTACCAAAGAATACTGAGTCAAAAGCCACTGTAGAAGGTCATTTTAATGGGTTGCGTAAGTTGGTAGCACTGCAAGTAGCTCAATCTGATCACTGGCTACAGAAACGAAGCTTTGCGCTTTGGGGATCAACCCTAGGCAAAATAGTCTGCCCAGTAAAATTTTGTTGAATTTTCACACTCTGAACTAGCTACGAGTTAAACAATCATAAAATCAGGAAAAAAGATGAAAAAAATTCTTTGTTCTACCCTTTTACTATGTCTATCTTTGGTACCGGCCACAGTTGCCCAGCCAACTCCCAATCCGGCAATAACACAGCCAACACTTTTAGGGACTTGGTCTTCTGATCTTTTAGGTAAAGAAACCATCATTGTTTTTGATAAAGCTGGCAAAGTAAATCTGCTTAACAAAAAAACTTATGGTAACTACGAATACTATCAATTCCCTGATGCCGAAGAGTATGGAATGATGCAGCAAATTGCTAATGGCAAATTTACAATTGAGCCATCTCCAAAATACAAATTAAAAGATAATCTGGTAGAAATAACCATCCCTAATGGTTCGGTTGATCAGCTACGTTTAGATTTCACTAATAATGGCCGCACTGTCAATTTCACTGAAAAAGATCAAGCCAAGTCAAGCTTTTCTTTACAACGTGTTAGTGACAGTTCAGAGCTACCCCAAGGCACTGAGCCATTGGCTACGGTAGAAAGCCATTTTCATGGGTTGCGCAAACTGGTGACGATACAAGTAGCTCAGGCTGATTATTGGATACAGAAAAAACGCTTTGCTACCGCAATTCAGGGTTTAAAGGTTAAGTCATTACCAGACAGCGATCGATCATACCGCTATGAATTGGTCAAACAAAGTCCACGTCAAAGCATCATCGCGGCCATTCCTACTCAGCCAAACTTACGCAGCTATGTGTTGCAGTTAGACCGGGTAGGTCTTCGTCAACAGCCTTTTAACGGCATTGTCTGCGCGACCGATCGACCATTCACTAAGCTCCTACCCTTACCCCAGTTGAAAAATAAAGATCTTATTTGCCCCACCACTACCCACCAGGTTGGTTTCGGCACTTCAATGCGGCGATTGTTACTGAAAGTACAGTAACCATTGAGATTCATTGCAAATTGCTGCGAATAGACGGCAATTGCAATATTTCTCGTTAGAATCAAAAAAAACCTTGAGTCGTCATGCTGGATTTTCCATTGGATTTTTCTACGATCAATCATCTATCGCGCTGTCACTGTGTGGCTATCTGTGCCTTTTTGGTGCCAACTAACCTGTTGCTGTCTACCACCGTCATTTTGTTGACTGGGTTAGCTCGATCGCCACAAGCCCGCCGAAATCTGAGTATTGCCGGAACTTTTGCGGCGCTGTTGCTCATTACCCATGTGGCTAGCTGGTGGATTGTGGGTGTGGTCGCACCGGCTACGTTTATTTTGCCTAGTCTCGGTCTGGTCTGTACCGTGATTAATTGGAGCTGTGTGAAGTACTCTTCGATCGCTGGGTATTACATTGAAGCTTGGGTGATCTCTCGGTTCCGCCGCAGTCAAAATTTAGATGGCTCACTAACATCTGTTTGACTTCCTCTGTTATGAGGTGACGCCAACTATCCTTTACTCCCTTCTAACGTGAGCGTTTCCATCCGCAAAAATCCGGGTGGTAGCCTCGTCTCATTTTCCAAATCTAGGAAGGGCGCTTCTACACTTTGATTAAGACCACATCTGATAATATTCGTAAATCCAGCTTTTTCCATCAATGAACGCAGAGTTTTCTCGTCGTAAATAAACTGATGACCCCAAGCCCGCACAAAATTATTGATCACAAAAACATCATCATAGTCAGTGTCTGGCACAAAATTATCTGTTGCCCATTTAATATATTCGAGCTGCTGCGCTGATTTGTCTTGCCGATACAAATCAATCAAAAATGGTAGGTCAGGCGTTGACACCCGAATAGTTCCATCTTTTCGGAGTACTCGAAAACATTCTTTCAGCATTGAGGCTCCCCCAGCATACTCCAGGTGCTCGATCATGTGTTCGCTGAAAATATAATCGAACTGGTTGTCTTCGATCGGGAAGGTTTGAGTGGCATCTAAGCGCAGAGTATCTGTTGGGTATGGTTGATAATCGGAGTTGAGCCAACCATCAATTAGATTGAAGCCACAGCCAAGGTGCAGTTTACGAATTTTGTTTTGCTGAAGATAATTGTTGATTAGTTGTCGATCGACAGCGCCAAACCTCCTATGTACCTGATATTTCAATGTTTTCCCTATATCCATAACATCTTCGGCAAGTGGATAAAGATGCAGTTTCTGGAGAGATTTTTTAATTGCTTGTTTCATAATTATTATTTAGTTAATTTAAAGTTTAGGTAACAGCATAGCCGCTGAATTGACGCTTAAAAGGAGAGTGAAAGCCCAATACAATATCGGAAGCAGGGACTCCTTTTTCTTTCAGAACTTGGGCGATCGCCGTTTCTGTGCCGTTATACTGCACCCATATTTTGCCATCTTTAATATCAAAGTGCATAATGAGACTAAAAATACGTTGCTGTCCCTCCCATCCAATGTAAGCTAGCTGATAATGATCACGCTCAGTATCAAAAATTACTTCAGCTTTCACATCATCAGAATAAGTGTAGGGGCGGGCTTGCTCTGTTAGAACTTGCTGAATTATTTGTCGGTATTGTTGCAGCTTATCCATTGCTTTATTTGCTCCTGAATTGGATCATAAATGATCAGATTTATGCCATGGCGCTTGAGAGATTTCTGGATAAAGGGGAGTTGAAAGAAATCATTGTAGGTTTCACTGGGAACAGCAAGATACAAAAGTCGATCGGGTTCCTTATCTTCTAATGCCTGTGCATAGTTTAAATATTGCCCTAAAGCTCTATGGAATTCGCTGATATCTGAATCTGCAACAAAGCTTTTGATCTCGACTGCAATTTTTTCTAGATTGCGCTGGGCGGCAAGTGTATTTTCAGCCCCCAAGTCAATTTGCAGTTTAATGGCTTCACTGATTCGCAACTCAAAAGGATCATGAGTAATCAGCCAGTTGTCTTTGGTCAACGCAGCTTTTACTTGATTATGGAAAAGATCTTTAGCCATGATCCAACAAGAACGGCAAATCTGCTATCCAGTATAGCTTGCAATGCCAAAGGAGATCGAGTAAGCAATAAAAAGCCTGCATCTAAAGATACAGGCGATCGAATATTTAATTAATCCTCAGAAATCTGAGAACTCAAAGCGTCGTGGGCTTTGACTCCGCTCAGCCCACGACCCACAGCTAAGATCTAATAGTCGTAGTCGCCGCCGCCCATGCCGCCGCCACCTGCTGATGCGCCGTCTTTTTCGGGCTTATCAACAACGATACATTCAGTGGTCAAGACCATGGCGGCGATCGAAGCCGCATTCTGCAAGGCAGAACGTGTCACCTTAGCAGGGTCAACGATTCCATCAGCCAACATGTCTACATACTCATTAGTTGCCGCATTGTAGCCAATGTTGAAAGGCTTTTCTTTGACTCTTTCGGCAATAATTGCACCGTTCTGACCAGCATTCTGAGCAATCCGCTTCAGAGGTGCAGTCAATGCGCGAGTTACAATCAATGCGCCAATCAGCTCTTCATCAGCCAAGTTAGCATTAGCCCAAACTTCCAATTCTGGAGCCAAGTGAGCCAAAGTAGCACCACCACCAGGAACGATCCCTTCTTCAACGGCTGCTTTGGTAGCATTGATGGCATCTTCCAAACGAAGTTTGCGATCCTTCATTTCGGTTTCGGTAGCCGCACCAACTTTAATGACTGCTACACCACCAGCTAATTTAGCCAAGCGCTCTTGCAGCTTTTCTTTGTCATAAGAAGACTCAGTATCTTCCATTTGACGTTTGATCTGCTCACAGCGAGACTTAACGCCAACTTCATTGCCTTCAGCAACGATCGTGGTGCTGTCTTTAGTAATGGTGATGCGACGAGCTTGACCGAGCATTTCGAGCTTGGTGCTGTCTAGTTTCAAACCAGCGTCTTCAGTTATTAGTTGACCACCAGTTAAAATTGCGATATCTTCGAGCATGGCTTTGCGGCGATCGCCGAAACCAGGAGACTTAACCGCAGCCACATTCAAGACACCGCGTAAACGGTTAACTACCAAGGTAGCCAAAGCTTCTTTTTCGATATCTTCAGCCAAAATTAACAAGGGGCGACCAGAGCGCGCTACTTGCTCAAGAACTGGTACTAAGTCTTGTACCAAGTTGATTTTTTTGTCGGTAATTAAAATGTAAGGCTGTTCTAAAACTGCTTCCATCCGCTCCATATCAGTAGCGAAGTAAGGAGAGATATAGCCTTTGTCGAAGCGCATCCCTTCAGTGATTTCTAGCTCAGTCGTCATCGACTTGCCTTCTTCTAAAGAAATTACGCCTTCTTTGCCAACTTTGTCCATGGCGTTAGCAATCATTTGGCCGACTTCGTCATCGTTACCAGCCGAAATGGCTGCTACCTGGGCGATCGCCTTAGAATCTTCTACTGGCTTAGCGTGATCCTTGATTTTGTCTACCAAGAAGGCAGTGGCTTTATCAATACCGCGCTTCAGAGAAATAGCATTGGCACCAGCAGCCACGTTGCGCAAGCCTTCTTTGACGATGGCGTGAGCCAACACAGTTGCAGTGGTAGTTCCGTCCCCAGCAGCATCATTGGTTTTGGAAGCAGCCTGACGAATCAAGGCTACGCCAGTGTTTTCGATATTGTCTTCTAGTTCAATTTCCTTGGCAATGGTCACACCATCGTTCACGATCTGAGGTGCGCCAAATTTCTTTTCTAGTACCACGTTGCGGCCTTTAGGACCCAAGGTGACGGCTACAGCCTCAGCCAAGATGTCCATACCGCGCTCAAGGGCGCGTCTGGCATTTTCGTTATAAATTATTCGCTTTGCCATGATGTTTAAAGTGTGAGGTATGTGAATAGAGATACTTTGTAAACAAGAATTAGATAACTTTTCTAATCTTGGATCCCTCTCCTCTGGAGAGGGCACTACCCTGAGCGGGTGGAAGTGTAGGAAAATTCCCTGGTTCTTAGCCGACTACTGCCAGAATATCTTTCTCAGAAAGCAATACATATTCTTCGCTGCCCAACTTAATGTCGGTGCCAGCGTACTTGGAGTAAAGAACCTTGTCGCCGATTTTTACTTCACATTCTTGACGAACACCATCGTCGTTGCGCTTACCAGGACCAACCTGGGCAACTTCGCCAATTTGGGGCTTTTCTTTAGCTGTATCTGGTAACAAAATGCCGCCAGCAGTCTTCTCTTCGGAAGCACTTACCTTGATAAATACGCGATCGCCTAGGGGCTTAACTGTAGAAACGCTGAGAGAAATTGCAGCCATAAAAAATATTTAGCACTCGTGACTTATGAGTGCTAATTTACCGGAGGTTGGATGGCCGCAGCAAGGAAGGCTTAAGTACGGGTTCCCGAACTAACGAAAGTTTTTCTGTATCGGCAAACACAAGAACGGCTGCAATGCCAGAGTGCATTACAGCCGTTTTAACCGGTCAAAATATTTTTACATTTTCTACGTCATCGTCCGGCTAGTTACTTGGGCAGCAGGCGGCGGAGTAGCAGGAGAAGAAAAGGCAATCGCCGTTACCGGGAGGGTCAGGGTAATTAGAGCAATTGCAGTCCCTAAAAATTCTTCCCATTTGCGGGTGGGAGCGGGCAGAGGTTTACCAGACGTAGCAGAGTCCATGTAGGATCTTTCAGAATTCAACATTGACGACAAACCTAACGATTTGTACATCACTATTACTTATTCTACCCATTATTTCTGTAGATGTTGATACTTTCATTGTAAGTTCTTAAGATTTAGACGATTTTTGTTGCGATCGATAGAAGTCTCCCAGTAAGTATAAAGACCCAGACATCACTACTGGTGAGGAATATTGGTAGGCCGCAGTCAAGCCACTCGGCCAATCAGCGTAAATTTGGACAGTGATATTTGGGTAGATCGATCGAACCACAGTCATTAATTCAGCAGGAGTGGCAGTGAGATCATCCGGCACTGGTACGAGGTGAACATGGTCATCGGGTCGCAGCAGCGCCTGTAAAATCGGCAAATGTTCTTTGGTGTTCAACATGCCAATCACCCAGGTTACTGGTTGCTGCCAACGATCGACATATTTGCGCAAAGCGATCGCCGATTCTGGATTATGGGCACCGTCAACTAAGAGTTTTTGTTCTTGCCACTCGGTCTGGTGCATTCGGCCTAGCCATTGGGTGTGGGCGATGCCTGTTTGAATCTGCTCTGGACTAATTTGCCAGCCTTGAGCTTGTAATTGGCTGATGACTTCGACCGCCAAGGCAGAATTATGGAGCTGGATGTCTCCTAGTAAAGGCAGAGAATATATTAAGTCACCTACTTGAGCTTGACCAGGATTAATTTCGATCGCCGGGGTAATTTGGGTGCAGGGAGCCTGGAGGGCTTGGGCGCGCTGGGTAATTACTTGGGTGGCTTTGATCGGCAGTTGACCAATTACTATTGGGCAACCCTGCTTAATAATTCCAGCTTTCTCACTAGCAATTTCGGGGATGGTTTCACCCAACTGTTGCCAATGTTCGCGGCTAATGCTGGTAATCACGCTCACCAATGGTTTACTGACGATGTTGGTAGCATCGAGTCTGCCGCCTAAGCCTACTTCCATAATGGCAATATCGACTTTTTCACTGGCAAAGTATGACCAAGCAGCAGCGGTGATTAGTTCAAATTTGGTGAGGGGTTCGGGGGCTGTGGTTTGGATATGCTGTAATACGGTGGTTAATCGATCGGTGGAGATCGGCTCATTACTGATGCAAATCCGCTCGTTCCAATTTACTAAATGAGGGGAGGTATAGCGCCCTACTCGATAACCGGCGGTGGTTAAAATAGTGGATAAGTAGGCGCAGACTGAGCCTTTGCCATTACTACCTGCCACATGGACAACTGGGATTTTGTCTTGGGGATTGCCCAAGATGGTCATTAGGGTTTGAATTCGTTCTAGCCCTAAACTCATGCCTGCTCGTTGCCAGGGAGTCAGAATTGTATCTAAATCCATCATGCTTGTTTAACTGATCGGGCTTTTTCTGTTCGTAGAGTCGCTATGAGACATAGCGACTCTACTAGTAATAAAGCTATTTCCAGGAGACTTTGGGGAGAATTTGAGTTCGATCGACTCTACCCTGATATTTTACAGCAAAGTTCAGCAGCGAATCTAACAGCGAATCAGAGAGAAAATGCGGTTCCAAGCCCAGATTCAGTAGATTGGTATTGGTGGCTTTGAAATAGTGATCTTCTTTTTCCACCCGAGGGTTTTCGATATTGCTGATTTCTACTTTTAGACCCAGAGTACTGGCAGCCTTTTGGACTTTTAATGCCAAATCTTTGACGTTGAACTGTTCGGTGAACTGATTAAAGACTCGGAATTCGCCTTTTTCTGCCGGAGTAGCGATCGCCAATTCTACACAGCGCACGGTATCTCGAATATCTAAGAAAGTGCGAGTCTGGCTGCCGTTGCCATAGACTGTCAGGGGATGACCGATCGCCGCTTGAATACAAAAGCGGTTTAGGGCTGTGCCATATATTCCGTCATAGTCTAAGCGATTGATCAACAGCTCATCGCGGCCTGTTTCGTCAGTGAGTACTCCATAGACTACCCCTTGGTTTAAATCGGTGGCACGGATACCCCAAACTTTGCAGGCAAAGTGGATATTGTGGGTGTCATGGACTTTGCTGAGGTGATAGAAAGAACCGGGCTGTTTGGGGTATGGCAGAGTATCTTTGCGGCCATTGTGTTCGATCGTGATGTAGCCTTCTTCGATATCAATATTGGGGGTGCCATATTCACCCATGGTGCCCAGTTTGACCAAGTGACAGTCGGGCAACATTTCATGGATGGCATAGAGCAGATTCAGGGTGCCCATCACGTTATTGGTTTGAGTCAGCACGGCGTGTTCTCGATCGATCATTGAAAAAGGAGCCGATCGCTGTTCGCCAAAATGGACGATCGAGTCTGGTTTAAATTCTTGCAGAGTGGCGCTAAGAAAACTGTAATTGTTGATATCACCGATATATAAGGGCAAAGACTTACCGGTAAGTTCTTCCCAGCGTCCTACTCGCTGCTGGATGGGGGCGATCGGGGTGAGAGTTTGAATGCAGAGTTCGGCATCCCAATGTCGCCGTACTAAGCTATCCAAAATTGCCACCTCATAACCGCGCTCTGAGAGGTACAGGGCTGTCGCCCATCCGCAGTAACCATCGCCACCAATAACCAGAACTTTCATATCAAAGGTTTTTTTGAATACATGTGTTGGAGTTAATCGTGATTCCGTCTGTCATTGGCTATACCGAATCGGCAAAATACTAACTGCCGATGTTGCACTAGATGCTTGATGGAGCAGCGGGAATCGAGATTTAATGTATCAGGTTTTGGTGGTCAGTGGGTGGGTTGGGTTCGGCTCCGCTCACCCACCCAACTGAAATCCTGTTGGGT
>JAYUSV010000528.1:0-10034 GCA_043755495.1 Synechococcales cyanobacterium | reverse complement strand
TGGAGCAATCTTGGGTTTAACTAGCCAAGGTTTTATCTAACGGAATATTTGGCAAGACATCACCAAATAAAAGCCTTGTCAATATTTGATTGGGCTTTTATTTGGTGATGTCTTTATCGTATTTCTAACGACCAATCAAACGAGGATTAGTGTTAATCGAGGAATTGAAAGGGTTAGGCAAATCAACAGTGCTAACCGGAGTACCAATTTGAGCCTTCATGCCGTCGCGGTAAAGCTGTTCCATTAACTGAGAATCTTTGTTGTATTCGCTTTCAGGAGTGGGCAGGTTCAAAAACGTTTGTGCTGCACGCCAAGTAGTAGTGTTATGAAAAATATCGCCAGAATTGGCCGAAAACAATTTGTCCATTTGGTCGCCCAAATTGTCGGCACGAGCAGGAGCAGCGATCGAGAGGGTTAAAGCACCTACTAATAGGGCAGCGATTTTTAATTTCATGATTTTGTTTCCTCAGTTTCTCTTGTTAGGTGTCTTTTGTTTACTTCGTTTCTTGTTTTAACTTTCTGTTGATCGCGGTAATAATCAGGAATATTTTGGGGAATTCCCGTTTACGGTTAGTCTCATACATATAAGTAGGCACCCAGTTGGTCGATTGATAGTAGGATGGAAGGCGCTCTCAGCGTTCTTTCCTTACCTATGTCTTTTCTTCCTGGGGCTAGTATGCCCACTCCCGACCCAACACCATCAGTATTGCGGGATTATTTATTGACCTTACTGTGCCAATTGGCCTACCAAGAAGGTGACTTCACCCTTTCTTCTGGCCAAAAAAGTACTTATTACATCAACTGTAAGCCAGTGACTCTACATCCTTTTGGCGCGCTGGCTACCGGGCGGCTGTTATTGCCTTTGTTATCAGCCGGTACTCAAGGAGTAGCCGGGTTGACTTTGGGCGCTGACCCGATCGTCTCTGCGGTATCAGTGGTCTCAGCTTTGGCAGAAAAGCCAGTATTTGGGCTGATTATTCGCAAAGAGGCCAAAGGCCACGGCACTCAGGCTTATATTGAAGGGCCAGTGATTGCTGGCTCTAAGGTAGCTGTATTAGAAGACGTGGTGACTACCGGGCAGTCAGCTTTAACAGCAGTGCAAAGACTAAAAGATGCTGGGTATCAAGTAGATCAGGTAATTTCTTTAGTCGATCGACAGCAGGGTGGAGCAGAACTGTATGCTCAAGCTGGATTGGAGTTTATCTCGCTCTTTAACATTACCGATTTGCAGACCAAATATAAGTCGTTCGCTGTCACCTAAATCCCAGGTGATTGACTGATCCCCTAAGCTCCCTCGATCGGTTATGATGATTGCTAATGTCCGTGAAATTCTTAAGACAATAAAATTTTATGCTAACTCTTAAAATCGTGGTCAACGTGATAGTTGCCATTTTTCTTCTAGTATTCATCTTCGGCTTCTTGTCTAACGACCCAGCTCGCAACCCCAATCGTCGCGACCTGTCCGAATAAACTTAACCAGTTTTGCCTTTGTTTTTCAGCCTCTGCTCCCAATAGCGAACTCCCTCGTTGTCTGCGGCGGAGGCTATTCTTTAGCCTCTTAGCTCATCAGTCCATGGCCGATCTTCCACCTGTTTCTAGCCCTTACGTCTGTGATAGCTTTGCCACGGTTAGAACATCCAGCAAGGATAAAGTAAGTCACATCTGCAAGCTCTCTTTTTTGAACACCGAAGCGGCTCCAGAAGCCCCAGCGCCCGATCTTGCTGCCCCATCACCCCTGCCTCGCACCACACCTGTTCGGAAAACGCCAGTCAATAGATCTATCGGTGGTGGAGTGATCGAGCTGCGAGCCGAAGAGCAGTCTTATGACAGCAAAGAGCAAATTGTGACAGCTACGGGTAATGTGCGGGTGCGCTTTCGCAATGCTTTGTTGAAAGCCGATCAGGTAACTGTAGATATTCAGAGTCGCCGAGCAGTAGCCACCGGCAATGTGTTGATCAAGCGCGGTGAACAGGTTTTACGCGGCGATAGGTTTGATTATGACTTTGGTAATGATAAGGGAGAAATTACCTCAGCCAGCGGCGATGTCTATCAGCCCACTTTAGAGCGAGATGTGGATATTGCTAATAATAAGCCGCCTGTTTTACCTCCCAGTGGTAGTCGCTTTCCTGATGGGTCTTTAGCAGATAGGCTAGAGCGGGATCAGCCAGTGACCAAAATTGAGCGGCGGGGCGCTACCGGTGCCGTGATTGGTACCGATCGAGAGATTGAATTTCAGCCCCCACCACCGCCGCCCCTAGGCACTTTTACCCGGCTCCGCTATCGGGCTGACAAATTAGAATTTGATGGTAAGTTGCTGACTGGTAATGGAGTGAGAGTTACTAATGACCCTTTTTCTCCCCCAGAACTAGAAGTACGCGCCGATCGAGCTACGTTTAAAAGCGTTGGCTCTGGTCAAGATCAAATTAATACCAGTAATGCCCGGGTCACTATTGAACAAAACGTCAATATTCCTTTGGTGGTGGCGCAGTTTGGTTTAGGTAAGTCGGCTTTGGAAACCAATCCTTTTGGGGTGGGTTTCGATAATGATGAACGCGGTGGTCTGTTTTTTGAGCGCACTTTTAAATTGACAGATAATGACAGAGTACTGTGGACTTTGACCCCCCAGTACCTTGCCCAGCGGGTAATTGCTCAAGATAAGTTGACTAGCTTGGATTCGATCGGGGTAAAAACTGCTTTAACGGTTAACTTGGCACCAGGGACTGTTTTTGAGGCTAAAGCTGCTCTGACTAGCTTAGAACCTAGCGTGGTGGGCAATAGTTTGCGATCGAGTTTGGCTGTAACTCAAGATATCGATCTACCGACTGGTAAGCATAAAGTCGTGGTAGATTCTGCTTACCGAGAACGGGTTTTTAATGGCACATTGGGTTTTCAAGATCTCCAAAGCAGCCTAGGAATTGGAATCACTTCACCCCAAATTGCTTTAGGCAGTACCGGGGTTAAGTTTGACTACAATGCGGGCTTTAGGTTGCTCAATGCTGGCACTGATCGTGTGGGTGTGAGAGCTAGTGATGGTCGGGTAAATTTAGGTCGCTTCCAGATAACAGCTAATTTGAATAAGAGTTGGCGACTGTGGGAGGGCATTGGACCCGATCCTAATGAGCGGTCTACTTACAATTACAGTCCGGTGCCGGTGGTGCCTTACTTGCAGCTCAATACCGGGATAAATGCTAGGGTTGGTAGCTATACAAATGGTGAGAGCCAGTCGCTCTACGGCTATGGAATAAGTCTGCAAGGGCAAGTTGGTCATTTTACTGCCTCAGCTTTTGACTATACAGGCTTTAACGTGGGCTATTCTCAAGGCTTTTTAAGTGGTACTTCGCCGTTTTTGTTCGATCGATTTCAAGATACGCGGGTAATTACGGCTGGTTTTAATCAGCATCTGTTTGGTCCGCTTAAGGCTGGTATTCAAACTTCGATTAATGTAGATACCAGTCGTCCAATTAGTACTGATTACTATTTAGAGTACAGTCGCCGCACTTTTAGCATTGTGACTCGCTACAATCCGGTGTTGCAATTGGGTTCGATCGGTTTCCGCATCAATGATTTAGACTGGCGTGGTCAGGCCGATCCGTTTTAACTTGATCAACAAAATCGGAGTCAGAGCCGCGATCGAGTTAAAATCGATCGACTCCTGCAAATTCTTCCCATGTCTACTGTTGCTGCTTCAGATTTGTTAACCATTGCCGGACGGACTTTTCATTCCCGGCTATTTACTGGTACCGGCAAATATCGGAGTATTGTCGATTTACAGGCCAGCATTATTGCCAGTGGCTGCGAAATTGTCACAGTAGCAGTGCGCCGAGTACAGACCAAAGCGCCCGGTCATGAGGGCTTAGCAGAGGCAATCGACTGGCAAAAAATTTGGATGTTGCCAAATACCGCCGGCTGTCAAACAGCCGAAGATGCCGTGCGGGTAGCGCGGTTGGGTCGAGAAATGGCCAAGCTTTTAGGGCAAGAAGACAATAATTTCATTAAGTTAGAAGTAATTCCCGATGCCAAGTATTTATTGCCCGACCCGATCGGCACCTTAGAAGCCGCCACCCAGTTAGTGAAAGAAGGCTTTGCAGTTTTGCCCTATATTAACGCCGATCCCTTGTTAGCTAAGCGGCTAGAAGAAGTGGGCTGTGTGACCGTAATGCCATTGGGTTCACCGATCGGCTCTGGTCAGGGGATTCAAAATATCGCCAATATTCAGATCATCATTGAAAATGCCGGGGTGCCGGTGGTGGTAGATGCCGGTATTGGTACTCCTAGTGAAGCAGCGCAGGCGATGGAGATGGGAGCTGATGCCGTGTTGATTAATACGGCAATCGCTCAGGCGCAGAATGCTCCGGCTATGGCTGAGGCCATGGGGTTAGCAGCTCGGGCAGGGCGGATGGCTTACTTAGCTGGCCGGATTCCGTTGAGATCGATCGCCAATGCCAGTTCGCCGCTGACTGGAACTATTACCAGTAGTAGTGTCTAGCCTACTTTAGCAAAATTTTAAATAGTGCATCAGTTTACCCAGCACGGCACCACTAATACCTAACCGACGCTGGAAATCTCCTAAGTTTTGGTATGAACTATTGTTTTGCCGATCGACCACAATCAACTCTGCCAACTCCGCATCAATTCCCGGAATCTGGGTCAACTCTGTCGCACTAGCAAAACTAGGATTGCACAGCACCATCTGTAACTCTGGCGATCGATATTGAAAACTCAGCACCAAGCTCCAAGCCTGGATGCGCGCTACAGGCATTCCCAGGGCGGCAGCGAGGTCTTCGATCGAGTACAGCTCCAATCCGGCCTGCTGTAAATCTACCAATGCGCGTGCTTGGTGGATAGATAATCCTGGTAAGCGCAGCCAGTCATCGATCGTCGCTGAATTTACATCAATTCTGATCCCTAATTCGGCGGCGATCGGTAACTCAGCCAAAGAGCCAAAGCGGTAATAGGGGTCATTAGCCATCTTCTGCCGCGCAAATAGAGACATTATTTGATGTGGAGTTTGATGTGAAAAGTGCAAATATTGTATCTGGAATTCGGCACTAGTTTTTCAAATTACCCATCAGATACAGCAGCGCCATCCGAATCGCAATGCCGTTATGCACCTGCTTACTCACTAAACTCATCACCGGATCATCCATTACATCCGAAGTTATTTCTACTCCGCGATTAGTAGGGCCAGGGTGCATTACTTTTACTTCGGGTTTACAGAGCTGTAGTCGATCGCGGTTAATGCCAAAAGCCTGATGATATTCTCGTAGACTAGGTAACAAATGTTGAGACATTCGCTCTTTTTGGAGCCGCAACGTCATCACAAAATCGGCATCCATAATTGCCGATTCTAGCTGCCAGTGAATAAACAGTTTACGGTGGGGTTCGGCCTCACAAAAGTCGGCAAACTCTCTCGGCAGTAGAGTAGGCGGCGCAGCCAAATGTACCTGAGCACCGCAGGCTGTAAGACTCCAAATGTTCGATCGAGCCACCCGCGAATGCAAAATATCCCCCACGATCGCAATCTTTTTGCCTGCTAACAACTCACTGCGCGGCTTACTAGCATCTAGCACCTCACAGATAGTAAACAGATCTAACAAACCCTGTGAAGGGTGCTCATGCTGGCCGTCTCCGGCATTTAGGACTCCTACTTGTACTCCTAGGCGATCCATTTCATTGGCGATCGCTTGGGGCACTCCGGCATGTTGATGGCGTACCACCATTAAGTCGGTATCCATTGCTAAATAGGTCTTAGCCGTATCCAAAATTGTCTCACCTTTAGTAATCGAAGAAGCCGCCGCTGCAAAGTTCATTACGTCTGCCGAGAGACGCTTAGCGGCTAATTCAAAGCTGCTGCGAGTACGAGTAGAAGATTCAAAAAATAAATTGGTGACTACTCGCCCTTGTAAAGCTGGGACTTTTTTCATGGGGCGCAACAGCACATCACTAAAGCTGGCGGCGGTTTGGAGCACAATGTCATATTCAGCAGTGGTAAAGTCTGCCAAACCCAATACGTGACGGCGTGTCCATGTCATCGATCGATCCTCAAAAGTCAGTCAGCCGTCAACAGTGTTAGCGATTAGGTTTCACTTGTCAAGTGATTTCAAAGATGGGCATAGCTGCCTTCGATGTATTATCAGTAGCAGCAAGTTTTATCTCAAACATATGCTCAAACCAATACTAGCTTCGACGCCATCGACTAAGAAGTCGTACATCTGAATATTCTCATGAGTCTTCCTGCACCTATTCTAGAATCAACTACCGCCCTGACCGCTTTAGCACCGATGCAGGATGTCACAGATGTGTGCTTTATGCAGGTTATTGCTCACTATGGTTGTCCTGACTACTTTTTTACCGAATACTTTCGAGTTCACGAAAGCTCTGCTGTAGACAAGCACATTATTCGATCGATCACCGAAAACACCACCGGTTGCCCAGTCTTTGCCCAGATGATCGGCGAAAATGTTTCTGATTTAGTACGGACGGCCAAATTACTGAGTAACTATCCAGTTGCCGGCATCGATTTAAACATGGGCTGCCCCGCTCCCCGTATTTATCGCAAAAATGTTGGTGGTGGACTATTGCGTGACCCAGACAAGATCGATCGAATATTAGGAGAGCTGCGATCAGCAGTGGATGGATTATTAACGGTCAAAATGCGGATTGGCTTTGAAGATACCGTTAACTTCGATCGCATCTTAGATTTAATTGATAAACACCAAATTGATCTACTGAGTTTACATGGGCGCACCGTCAAAGATATGTATCATGGCGTGGTGCATTACGACCTGATCGCTCATGCCGTGCAACGATTAAACTGCCCAGTGCTAGCCAATGGCAACATTAGTTCCGCAGCGACAGCTCTTACCGTGCTATCCCAAACCAAAGCAGCCGGGGTGATGATTGGTCGCGCTGCTATTCGGAATCCTTGGATTTTTCAGCAAGTGCGACAGGCTTTAGCTGGCGAAACGATTTTAGTGGTGACATTAGAGCAAGTGAGGGAATATATCGATCGGCTGCATCAGATGCAAATCACCCAAGAAATTCCCGAGAGAGGCCGGGTGAGTAACCTTAAAATGTATTTGAACTATATTGGTCAGGGTGTCGATGCTGCTGGTATATTTTTGCGCGACATGCGCAGGGCACAGACTGAGGTGGAGTTATTGGGGATATGCGATCGAGATTTGCTCAGCCATGCTGAAGAGCCATTTGCCGTAGAACCATATTCTGGACTCTTTGCCCGCCCACAGTCTGAAACCCAGAAGCTTAGAGTTGCCGAAAAAGCCTAAGAAAGGCGACAGAGTTTAATAATTAAGTATCAAACGATTAATTTTTTCAATCGAGCCATAGTATCATTCAATACAAGTACAGCAGTAGGAGATAAATTCCATTTTTTCACAGTAGGAATCAGAGCTTTATTTAGAGCTTCTTGTAGTGGTGGCAACCATTGATCTTGATGTCCATTGATCACCAAAATCAAGTAGAATCCAGCTTTTTTTAAGTCAAGATTTTGAAATGAGCTAGGTAGCTCGCTGTACGTAGAATGGCGTTGTAAACAAGTTGCAATCCCCAACGTTAGAGTATTATTTAACTTATCTCTAATTTCTTCAATGAATTTATCAAAGTCTTGTTTGTTAGTAGGATTAGGGGCACTAGACTTCGCTTCGACAATCCAGACTTTCGGTTTATTTCGGTCACGAATCAATAAGAATTCAGCTATTTTGATATTATCTCCAACCTTTTCATAAGTTTTGCTGGTCTCGATTCTGAAGAAATCTTCTTCTGGATATGGCCCAAATTCCATTCCAGATTCAGTAATTGTTTTAGTTTTCATTTAGAGCAAAATCTACTTCTTCTTTGTACAACTGAATTGATTCATTGATAATGGGATTATTGGGCAAGCCATCTCTGAGATCATCTATATGCCAGACACCATCTATCATTGAAATAACTGGGATTGAAAAATTATCGTTTTTCTGAGCAATAATAAATAGCTTCTTAATTACAAAATACGAATGACTGGCCATGAACACTTGAATTCCACATTCAGATAGCATTGCTATGATATCCATGAGTTTTGAGATTGCCGCCGGATGCAGCGCTGATTCTGGCTCATCAATGAAAATCACTGAACTGGCATCAAGGTAACGATTTCCCAATAACGTATCAAGAATTGAGATTTTTTTAATACCTTCTGCTGTTACCCCGATCGGAAATTTCTGATTTCCTTTTTTAAACTGCCAGCGGCCTGCTTTTTCATCATATTCAACTTTTCCATCAAGAATTTCACCAAGATTCTTTCTAGATGCAGCAAATTGTGGGAAATTCCTACCACTAGTTGTTGGTTGGCGTAGTGCTCTTGCTAAATCCAAATAAGTGTCATCAAAACCAAAGGTCTTACTTAATTCCCGTGATTCTAAAATAATATGATGCAGAGATAGAACCTCCTTAGTCGGCAAAAAAATTGAGTTGTTACTGCGAGGTAAAATATGATTCTCTAAAGTTTGAATATTCTTTGTGGTATCTTTACCAAACCCATAACTAAATTCTCTTTCATCAAAACTCATCTTAAAAGACAAATGATTGTCGGCCCCTTTTCTAACTAAATCGCCGATTTTGTCTATTTCAAACGTCCAATAAAGCTTGTCTGCAAGGATCTCAGAAGCACTTCGAGGCTCTTGGCCTCTTTTGTACTCCTCTAATGTACGCATTGCACTATAAAGCGCTTTTAGTATAATGGTTTTACCAGTTCCATTACCACCAATAATTAAATTGATTTTACCTAAATTCTGGCATCGGAGTTGATGAATTGGTCCAAAGTTTGCCAGTTCAAGATTATCTATCATTAAATCACTTCTCCAGAAATCAAATCCTTATCTCACCTAAATCCTGACACTGGGAAGTCTATCATTGTTTGGCTTCCCTGCTAATCTAAGTCTTAGCCAGTGCTAAAATCGCCTAGAAATAGTTCACAAAATATTTCTGGATCTGCCAAGATTAGTAGGGTCAAGCCTAAACCTATTGTACCTATGCCATACAGCAAATTTACTCTCAGTCGGGCAGTAGAAGATTTCGAGCTGATTTTAGAGGAGCGATCGAACCTATTCACCACCCACCCGTAGTCCCCACGGCTTTACAGACTACCCGTTATTGCCAGTAGACAACGTATTAGGTGTGTTGGTTTGGATGCTACAAGATGATTCAATTGACCAGTGTAAGATAAACTAATCGAAAAGCACAGATTCAGGAGCAAGCAATGTCAGGCAGAATACTCTTAGTAGACGACGAACCCGGCGTGAGAGAATCGGTACAAGCGTACCTGGAAGACAGCGGCTATGCGGTGCAGGTGGCAGCAGGTGCCAAAGATGCCTGGGAAATGCTCCAGCGTGACCCGCCTGAATTAGTGATCACCGATGTCATGATGCCTCAAGTAGATGGCTACCAATTTTTGAAACAAATGCGTGATGATCCGCGATTTGTGGCGATGCCAGTGATTTTTTTGACAGCGCGAGGGATGAAGTCCGATCGAATTAGCGGCTATCAAGCAGGCTGTGATGCTTACTTACCCAAGCCTTTTGACCCAGAAGAATTAATTGCGATCGTCAAAAACATTTTGCAGCGTCGCGCCAGCACGAACAGTGAAGCTGGTGGCATTGCTAAACAGATTGCCGCTGAACTGCGGGGCATGATGGGTACCGGCAGCGCGATCGTCACTACCCCACCGCCGATTAATATCGATTTCACTCCGCGCGAACAGAGTGTTTTAGATTTGGTAGCGGCTGGTTTGATGAACAAAGAAATTGCTCGTCAGCTTGATACTAGCGTGCGTAACGTAGAGAAATACGTTAGTCGTCTCTTTGGTAAGACAGGTACTAATAGTCGCACTGAGTTGGTGAGATATGCTTTGGAGCATGGATTGACTAAGTAGACTGAGTAATTGGGGGCAGGGGTTCGGCGACCCTTACCCCCCGCCGTTACATTGATAGTATTAAATCCATTGACACCAAAGCAGATCATATTCTTCTTCAGTCTCAATT
>JAYUSV010000527.1:0-3297 GCA_043755495.1 Synechococcales cyanobacterium | reverse complement strand
CTTTTTCAAATTTTTCTTGCAACATAAAAATAGATGGAGCAAGGTGAATTAAACGCTGTGTTCCTTCAGATTCTTCTTCCATTGCAAAATCTATTAACTTACCATTTTCACCGAGATGCATCGTTCTTAATTGAAGTGAGGATATATAATCTTTTCGCTCCCTAGAAATAATAAAGTATTCTCCTAAATCATTACCTAAAATAACAGATTGTAAAGAATCTGATTCATCAAATTTCTTCAAAGCGTTACGCCTTACTTCATCAGGAATAATCGGTGCATTACGGTCAATATCCATTTCTACTTCCTCTACACTAATAGAGTGAATACCTACTCCAGAAACTTTTAAAAATTTCTCTAGAAAATCGGTGAAGGATTCATCTTTAGCCACCATGATTTCTAAGCCTAAAAAATTGGCCTCAGCAGGAATAATAGTCAATACATTATCGAACCAGTTAAAAACTGAAGCTAAATTATCGATGTTTCGATCAATGGCCTCGGTCAAAAATAACTGATTAGGTCGTGTTCCTTGGGCAATAAAATCCAAGAATTGTCCGCGTCTTTCACTTCGCCCTTTGAGTATTGCACCCTGCTCCACAGTTGTCTTCTTTGTCGCTGAGGTGACGCGCTCAAAGTACATTATTTCTTTCTTTTTACCCTTAGGAATCCCATAAAGCCATTCTTCTAAAATCTGCTCTCTGTTTAACTTAAATCCGTAGGAATACTGATTTCCTTGGGAGGTGAAGATAAATTCAAATTTACTGGGCTTATGACTATGATCACCAAGCTTAAAAGTTGGCACTGCAATAGATTCACGACTGCGAGTTCCTTGAACAATTAATTCTTTTGCAAAACTTACCGCATCGATCAGATTAGATTTACCTGCACCATTAGCTCCATAAATTGCGGCGATCGGCAAAACCGGTCGCCCTTTGCCTGCATGATCGATCGCCAGGTGTTCAGGGTGCTGCTGATCGCTCTGTACACCAACCATACTAAATGTCACCGGATCTCTGAAAGACAAAAAGTTTTCAACGGTGAATTGGATTAACATCTCTCTGAATCCATCAATAATCTTGGTACATCTACCTTTTATTGTATCTCAACAAGACATTTAGGAGAAAAAAACTCCGAGAGAACCACTCTCTTAACAAATCTAGATATCAATTTGTTTGACAGATTTAATGATCCACATCATATGTTTGACGAAATTGTTTTAGAGCTTGAGTATGACTCGGCAGTTTAATACAATCCACTAACAGTGTTATGTCTAAATCTGGCAAGCCGATCGACTTTTCACTCAACTGATAACCATCTACGGTCAACTGATAAATTGACAGAATACCGTTTTCCCAAAACCAAACTTCAGCAATTTTCAAGCGCTGATAAGCCAAGAGTTTAGAGATGCCGCCACTATTGATCCAAATCAGTCGAAGTAAAACAAAGTCACTAGCTTGCGCTGTTCCTCGGCCTCATGGCAAGTTTGGAGCAAAGTATTACTGTCATGGAAAGCAAAACAAACCAATTGCTGACAGCGAGAAATAATTTCGTGATTACAGAGGGAACTCGCTTCACCCAAAGGCAAATCGTCGTTTTGGGAATTTTCCACCAAATGCATCACATTTTCGAGCTGCTCTCGCGATTCTCGCGGTTGGCGACTCAAGCTTTGGGGCAAAATTACCGTCAGCAAATCTTGATCAGCTCGCAAAGCCCCTTTGATCACCGCCGAATTGGTGCCAAAAGAACCAGAAGTGATAATCCGGTTGCCGGAGAGAACCAAGGCATAACTCATCATCTCAATGAGGTGCTGGTGCATGATTGGGACATGCCGAGAACCAAGCAAAGCAACTTTCTTGGAGCTAGTTTGCTGAATATTCGCCAGTTCTTGGGCGAGAGTGTCGATGCTAGATACGTTAACCAAAAGACTTAGTACATCACAATGTTGACGATGCCGCCATTCTAGCAGTTTTTGGCTCGTTCACGTGAACGACTCAATCCTCTGCTGAGGTCTAGGGAAGATCACCCCTAGACCTCAGACCAACTGATTACTTAAACTGAGCACTAATCCGTTTCATCGCCTCGTTCACATTATCCCGACTGTTAAAAGCCGAAATTCGGAAGTAACCTTCGCCCGCAGCCCCAAAGCCTGAACCAGGAGTGACCACGACGTTGGAGTTAAACAGCAGCTTATCAAAGAAATCCCAGCTAGTAATATTGTCAGGAGTTTGCACCCATACATAAGGAGCATTTACACCACCATAGACTTGCAAGCCAGCCGCAGACATTTGCTCCCGGATGATCTTGGCATTTTCTAAATAGAAGCTAACCAGAGCCTTAGTTTGAGATTGGCCTTCTGGGGAATAAACCGCTTCAGCTCCCCGCTGCACCACATAAGAAACACCGTTGAACTTCGTAGACTGGCGGCGATTCCACAGTTTCCATAGCTCTACATCCGAGCCATCAGCCGCTTTGGCAGTCAGGGTTTTAGGCACTACGCTGAGGGCGCAGCGGGTGCCAGTGAAACCAGCATTTTTGGAGAAAGATCGGAACTCGATCGCGCAGTCTCTGGCTCCAGGAATCTCATAAATGGAGTGAGGAATGCTCGGGTCGCTGATGAAGGCTTCGTAAGCAGCGTCAAAGAAAATAATTGAGCCATTGGCTTTGGCATAATCGACCCAAGCTTGCAGATGTTCTTTGGTGGCAACTGCACCAGTGGGGTTGTTAGGGAAGCAAAGATAGATAAGGTCTACTTTCTGGCTAGGAATTTGGGCTGTGAAATTGTTCTCGGCAGTGACCGGCAAGTAAACCAAGCCAGCGTACTCACCTTTTTCGTTGGCTTCGCCAGTGTGGCCAGCCATCACGTTGGTATCTACATAAACTGGGTAAACCGGGTCGGTAACTGCGATCGAGTTATTGTTGCCAAAAATATCTAAAATATTGCCGTTGTCGCACTTCGATCCATCGGAGATAAAAATTTCATCGGCGCTAATATCACAGCCTCTGGCCTGAAAATCTTGTGCTGCAATTTTTTCTCGGAGCCAGGCATAGCCCTGCTCTGGGCCATAGCCTTTAAATTTATCTCGATCGCCCATGTCTTCTACAGCCTTAATCATGGCTTCACGGCAAGCTGCGGGTAATGGCTCGGTCACATCGCCAATACCGAGGCGAATGATCGGGGCGTTAGGATTTTCGGTGGCAAATTTGTTGACGCGGCGGGCGATCTCAGGAAACAGGTATCCGGCCTTGAGTTTGAGGTAGTTGTCGTTGATGGTTGCCATGTGTTGAGGTGCTCTTAACAAA
>JAYUSV010000526.1:0-3301 GCA_043755495.1 Synechococcales cyanobacterium | reverse complement strand
GGGGTTCTTGTTGAGGCAGAGATCACGACTCCCCGGCAGCTTGGCGCACCATCCATTCTACCAAATCAATTCCCCAGACTTCTTCGGTTACGCCATGTTCTACTTGCAGACGGGTGTTGACTTCAAGAAAATAGTATTGATTGGTTTGTACATCATACACAAACTCCACTGTGCCAGCCGATCGATAGTTTACCGATTGACCTAGCCGAATAGCATCTGTCGCTAATTGTTGTCGTAATTTAGCACTAATCCCTGGAGCTGGAGTTTCCTCTATTACCTTCTGGTTACGACGTTGCACCGAACAATCTCGTTCACCCAAGGCAATTACTTGGCCAAGACCGTCACCAAAAATTTGCACTTCAATATGCCTAGCTGTAGCGATATATTTTTCTAAATAAACTCCACCCTGGCTAAAATTGTTCTGGCTGAGTCGTTGCACTTTCTCAAAGGACGATTCTAGCTCTGCTGCGCTCAGACAGACCTGTAGACCAATGCCACCACCGCCAGCAGTGCTTTTGAGCATGACTGGATAACCGATCAAATCAGCGGCTAGCAGTGCTGCCGTTAGGTTTTCTAATAGAGGGGTTCCGGGTAGTAGTGGTAGATGTTGAGCAGCAGCTAACTCGCGAGCGGTATGCTTGAGGCCAAATTGGCGTAGCTGAGCTGGAGTTGGGCCAATAAATACAATATTTGCTTGGGCACAAGCTTCTGCAAATTCAGCATTTTCGCTCAAAAAACCATAGCCGGGATGAATAGCTTCGGCCCCAGTTTGTATTGCTACTTTGAGGATTCGATCAAACTTTAAGTAACTATCAGCCGCAGCGGCAGACCCGATTTCATGGGCTTCGGTGGCCATTAACACATGCTGAGCATGAACATCAGCGGTGGAATAGACTGCTACTGAGGATATTTTTAGTCGATCGAGGGTGCGAATAATGCGACAGGCAATCTCGCCTCGGTTGGCAATCAAAACTTTCTTAAACATATGATCGAACTCCAATATTTCCCACTGCTGAACAAAGGAATTTCTTGTAGGGTAGGCTGTTACTGAGCGGAGTCGAAGTACTGTTCACCCTACAAGATCTCCATAACTTTTGATGACTTGTCAATCCCAAATAATCAATTGAATTGGTGTTGGGTTATAAGCATTACAAGGATTATTCATCTGTGGACAATTAGAGATAGCGACTAAAGCATTCATCTCTGCCCGTAGTTCCACCACACTACCAGGATCCGAAATGCCATCTACGATTTCCAACTTTCCATCGGCTGACACTGGCACATTCATAAAGAAGTTAATGTTGCTCACCAAGTCTCTTTTGCCCAGGCCGTGGGGCGCCAAGGCAGCCAAGAAATTTTCCACACAGGCGTGCTGATATTTTTTATCCAAACCAAAGCGCACAGAGTTACTTTCGCAGCTACAGGCACCACCAGAAGTATCATGACGACCGCAGCTATCATAGAGCATGGTCATAATGGGATTACCTTCGTTGGAGAGCAATTGAGTACCAGTAGTAACAAAAATATTTCCTTGGCGGACGATTGTATCGGTAGCACTATAACGCTCGGAGGGATCATCGGCGTTGTACACCAAAAAATCCACGGCCTGATTGCCGCCTAAATCGACAATTCTTAAGGTTTGACCTTTGGTTAAAATATGCGACCAAGGAGCGCGGGCGGGCAAGACTTGGTTGTAAATAGCAGTGCTGGGGTCGAGAGTGAGGGTCATAGTTTAAATAAAAAATTATTGGGCAAACAGAGCATCGGTGTTGATAAACCCTCGAATTACTTCGGGGTTAGCATTCCGACAGAGATCGTCAGCAGTGGGTGCAGGCGATTTCCAAATTTGTAATTGAATCGCTTGGGGGGCATAAGTAGAACTGCTATGCAAAACATGAGGACAGTTAGAAATTACTACCAATACATTCATTTCGGCACGAAAATCAATAAAACTATCTGGTTGCTCACAGCCTTCCACAAATTTAGTCTGACCATCTGCTGCCACCGCAATGCGAGTGAACAAATTTAAGTTCGGCATAATGTCTGCCCGACCTAAACCCCAGCGGGTGAGGGCTTTACCAAAGTTATCCCGAGAATTTTTCCAATCTCCCGCGCCATATTTGGCCTGATTGCTGGCCGCATTACTACAGCCCGTCAATAAATCGTGATAACCGCTGGTGTCTTCGGTAATCGAAAACAATACCCGACCCATATCGGAGTATACCACTTGGCCTTTGGTTAAAAAAGCATTGAATTGAATTTTGGCAGTATCGGCGATATTTAGGCGCTCGATCGGGTTATCGGCGTTATAGCAAAGCATCGCTACCCCCTGAGAACCAGCTAAATCAGTAATCCGCAGGGTGTTACCACGTTTGATCACCCCAGACCAGTAAGCACCTCCGGGAACTATTTCGCTTAGAGCAGTTAGCTTTGGGTCAATGTCAGTCATAGTAATTATTTCTTCCCAAATTTTGTGAACAGATATTTTATTGGCCAAGGCAAAAGCCCAGGAGAATGTTAGCACTAGTAGTGCCTAATTCTCCCGGGCTTTTATCCCGCCGTGTGACCAATTACTTGGCTGCTTCTCTCGAACCAGCATCTGCACAGCAGACCGGAACCCTAGAAGCTAGAAAATATCTAAAAAACATGTTGCTGATTTAGCAAGATAATTTTACGATTACCATATCAAAAAATACAATGTTTGTCAAAGGTATTTTGACTCAACGATTTCGATTGCCCTCCTGAGTTAATATTTGATAAAAAATAGTAAGATTGCAGAGTACACTTTCTAACTGGGTTTTAGTATTATGGGCAGTTGGCAAGCGATCGCCGCGTTGACCATTTTTGGTAGCGTGATTGGGATTATCATCATGGAGTGGCTGCCGCTGACGATTGCGGCGATGCTAGGAGCATTACTGCTAGTGGTTTCAAATATTTTGACACTAGATCAGGCGATCGGCTATATTGCCAGCAGTCACCCCACACTAGGGCTTTTTTTTGGTGTGATGGTGATGATTCGGGCATTACAACCCACTCGAATCTTTGAGTATTTAGCCACCCAAATAGTGATATTAGCCAAGGGTAAAGGTAGCCGTCTGTTACTGGGAATTGTGGCAATTACTACCCCAATTTGCTCTGTCTTACCAAATGCCACCACAGTGATGCTGCTTGCACCCTTGATTCCACCGCTGGCTCAAGAAATCGGCGTAGATTTCGTGCCCCTGCTGATTTTGATGGTGTTTGTTGCCAATAGTGCGGGATTATTAACTTTGGTGGGAGATCCAGCAACCTTTATTGTGGG
>JAYUSV010000525.1:0-10068 GCA_043755495.1 Synechococcales cyanobacterium | reverse complement strand
ATGCCCTAATGGCCACATCATCTATGATCGGCAAAATCCCACCGATTAGAGGACTAGCAACCGTCTCAAAACCGTGTGGGGTAAGAGGATTGAGTATATGAAGTAACAGGACTTGAGCATTATGTTTTTCAGCCAGTGTGAATCCGGCTGCTAAGATTTTTTCTGAGTCTGGAGAATCACCAATTGCGATCAAGATTTTTTGCAGCATTATGTTAAAAGTATTATGTATGTGGTGAGCTTTTTTTGCCTCATTTTAATTATAGGATAGAAGAGAAACTGGCAAAAAGCAGTCTTATGGGTATTTAGATGTACAGGTATCTACGAGTAGCCTAAGATGAATATCCTCACAAAATCCTCATACTTTTAGCATATTTTTAAGTTGTCAACATGTATTGAAAGCTGCAAGTCTAATAACAATAGTCCGGACAGATTTTTTATGTCAAAGAGCCGTACTGGAGAAGGTTTTGGTAGTTAGGATGGGTTTTAATCAATGAATAGTCTAAGTCTAACATTCTGTAGTTTAGACTATTTATTGTCACTTAAGCAGGATAAAAATATTGCATAAGTGGTCAAACTTGAAGTCTAACCACTTGTGGTGGAAGCTGGGAATTACAACCAACACAGCGCCACAATGAATAGCTTCCAAGATATCGAGCAATTTCGCAATCAGATTTTTCAAACTTTAGGTAAAGGCCGAAGAGTTTGGCTAGGCTTGTAGTTCGATCACTAGGTTTCTTCGGGAAAAATGCGGGATTAGCTTAAGTCTCGATGAGTAAAAGGCTTCGGGTTTTTGTCTGTATAGGTTGCTACTAATTGTCCTTGGCCATGCAGACGATACTTATATGTCACCAAACCCTCTAAACCAACGGGTCCACGGGGGGGCATTTTTTGGGTGCTGATGCCTACCTCTGCCCCAAAGCCATAGCGAAAACCATCGGCAAAGCGCAGTGAACAATTATGGAAAACACCCGCCGCATCTACATCAGCCATAAAGACTTCAGCAGCTTTGGCATCAGAAGTCAAAATGCCCTCAGTATGGCGCGAACCATGGGTATTGATATGCTCGATCGCCTCCTCTAAACTTGCTACTAGCCCGATCGACACAATTAAATCACTATATTCGGTATCCCAATCAGCCTCTGTGGCCAAAGTAATCTTGGGATCTCCTAAAATCTGCTGACTAGCCAGATCTAATTTCACCACCACCCCAGCAGCCTGTAAAGCCGCCACTGCTGAGGGCAAAAATTCAGCCGCACTATCCCGATGCACCAAAATAGTCTCCACCGCATTACAAGCAGCCGGATACTGAACTTTGGAATCCACACAAATCTCGATCGCCGACTCTATATCAACCTGCCGATCGATATATAAATGACAAATTCCCTCGGCGTGTCCCAAAACAGGAATCTTGGTATTTTCTTGCACATAGCGGACGAAGCTATTAGAGCCACGAGGAATAATCAGATCCACATACTTATCTAGTTCCAACAGCGATCGAATTTCTTCCCGGGTAGTCAACAACTGCACCACCTCTGGCGACACCGCGCTATTTTTCAGACCTTCTTTAATAGTTTTAACCAACTGAGTACAAGATTGCAGCGCCTCTTGGCCCCCTTTTAAAATCACCCCATTCCCAGATTTAATCGCCAAACTAACAATCTGGATCACCGCATCGGGACGCGCCTCAAAAATCACCCCCAAGACCCCTACCGGACAGCTCACTCGCTCCAAAATCAAATCAGTATCCAGTTCTCGCTTAATCTGCATCTGGCCGATCGGATCAGCCAACTTCGCCACATCTCGCACTCCAGCAATCCCGGCCACCAACTTATCGGCATCTAGCTTCAACCGCGCAAACAAGGCAGGGGCAATATCTGCCGCTGCGCAATCAGCTTTATTAGCGGCCAAAATCGCCTCGATATCTTGTTCCAACGCCTGAGCAATGCACTCGATCGCCTGATTGCGCTCGGCGGTACTCAAAACAGCTAGCTGACGCGCGCTAGTCCGAGTTTTTTGGCCGATCGACAGCAAAGAATTCAAAACAGAGTTAGGCATGGCACAAAATAAAAGCAGTGCCAAAATTTTAACATCACCGCAGGGCACCAAAACAAAGCCATCTGGTTGCCATTCCGCCCAGCCCGTGAGATATTTAATGGTTCGATGCAGTTGGGAAAAAGGTTCACGGCGGTCGATCGATATTGTTTGCGGAGTTCCATGTCTTTTTCCAACCTTGGTTTGTCGGCTGAAATCGTCCAGGCAGTTGCTGCCAAAGGCTACACCGAGCCTACCCCGATTCAACAACAGGCCATTCCAGTAATCTTAGCGGGCGGCGATTTACTGGGGGCAGCCCAAACCGGCACCGGCAAAACAGCGGGCTTTACCTTGCCAATTTTGCAGCGGCTCTCTACTACTGCTGCGCCCAATAAAGCAGCAGTAAATCGCTGGCCAATTCGCGCTCTAATTCTGACCCCTACCCGTGAACTCGCCGCTCAAGTCGAAGACAGCGTGCAAGAATATGGCAAGTATGTCAATCTAAATTCCATGACCATTTTTGGCGGCGTGAACATCACTCCCCAAATCCGTCGCCTAAAGAGCCGGGTAGATATTTTGGTCGCCACCCCCGGTCGGTTGTTAGATCATGTGCAGCAGCGCACCGTAGACTTATCGCACATCGAAATTCTGGTTCTAGACGAAGCCGATCGCATGTTAGACATGGGCTTTATTCGGGATATTCGCCGCATTTTAGCTTTGCTACCCAAGCAGCGCCAGAATCTATTGTTTTCGGCGACTTTTTCTAATGAAATCAAGTCCTTAGCTTCCACCCTGTTGAATAAACCTACCGTGGTAGAGGTAGCTCGTCGAAACACCAGTGCCGAACTAATTGAACAGCAAGTTTATCGAGTCGCTCGTGCTCAAAAAGCAGCATTGTTGACTCATCTAATTCAGCAGCATAGATGGTTTCAGGTGTTAGTTTTTACTCGCACCAAGCATGGAGCCGATCGATTAGCCAAGCACCTGCTGCAAAACGAAATCTCGGCGCTAGCGATCCACGGCAACAAAAGTCAATCGGTGCGCACCAAAACCCTAGCTAAGTTTAAAGAAGGCGGAGTCCAAGTCTTGGTAGCTACCGACATCGCCGCCCGAGGCATTGATATCAACGATTTACCTCAAGTAGTAAACTTTGAACTTCCCGATGTACCAGAAGACTACGTTCACCGGATTGGTCGTACTGGTCGTGCTGGTTCCAGTGGTGGTGCCATGTCTTTGGTCTGCGAGGAAGAAGTGAGGTTGTTGAAGGCGATCGAACGTCTCATTCAAAGAACTCTACCTCAAGAAGTAATCCAAGGCTTTGAACCAGACCCCAACGAAGCCCCGGAACCCGATCGGCGCAATCAAGGCCGCCCTCCTAGAGGTCATCAGCAACAGCGTCGTGGTGACTCCCGCGATTCCCGCCCGAGCAGCAGTTGCCCAGCCAGTGGCAGACCATCAGCCCCCAGGTAACAATCAGAATATCGGCTTCATTAGTCATAACGATCTGGTTCGTGACATGTCTCAGACTTCATACTATCCGACTCTCACCGAAGCGGTAGAGAGCGGGCTTCAAAACTCCAGACTTTACGTTTCATCAGCCACTCCTTCGGCCAAACCCAATCTATCAAGCACCTCTTTGGGAAAGCTTGTACCAATCGAATTCCCCACCTTTTTGAGTTTGACTTGCATATTTTTGCAGCAGTAGTTAAGTAATTACTATTGTAACTACTTAACTACTACCACGGCAAGCCTACTGTCTTCAACAAACCCCATCAGCACATCGATCGCCCATAATTACCATGATTTTAGCTGGTGTACCCTTATTGCCTTCAAGTACCGCCCGACCATTAGCAGCTAAATGTCGGACAATTTTGTAAACAGCTTCTACTCGATCGGCCTCGCCAATTTTTTCAGCAATATCTGCTACCGAGAGTGGTGCAGCGCTTTGGGTCAATACCTCAATTACCGCAAGTTGAATCTTCAGCACACTTGCCGCCGCCTTTTTACCAGCCTCTACTCCAGGCTGATGGTAAGCATTCACATTCACCAATGAGGCATAGAAGCCGACGGCTCTTTCATACAGAGCGATTAAAGCACCGATCGAACGGGCATCGGCCTCTTGTACCGTAATACAGATCGAACCGCGTCCTTTCTCATACAACGCCGTGCGAGTACCCAACAAAAAGCCCGATAGATAGTCACCCATGGTGATATTGGAATCAATCTCACGGGAAGGGCCATGCCGATCGAGCAATACTTCCACAAAAGTCATAAAGAAATTGGGCACGCCTTCGCGCAACTGTTGCACATAGGCATGCTGATCGGTAGAACCCTTGTTGCCATAGACTGCAATACCCTGATAAACCGGCTTGCCATCTAGATCTAACTCCTTACCCAAAGATTCCATCACCAACTGCTGGAGATAGCGGCTGAACAGCTTTAAATTATCTTTGTAAGGCAGCACTACCATGTCTTTTTCGCCTTTGCCTTTGCCTTCTACATACCAGCAAAAAGCTAGGAGCGCCGCAGGGTTATTTTTAAAGCTCGGTTGACGAGTGGCAATATCCATTTCTTTGGCTCCTGCCAACAGTCCTTGAATATCTACGCCTTGCAATGCTGCGGGCACCAAACCCACTGCCGACATTTCGGAAGTTCTGCCGCCCACCCAGTCTTCCATGGGGAAACGAGCTACCCATTTTTCAGCGATCGCGGTTTGGTCGAGCTGACTGCCAATACCAGTAATAGCCACGGCGTATTCCGGAAAATTTAGGCCATGCTTTTGGTAAGCCGTGGCCATTTCTAACATGCCATTGCGGGGTTCGGGGGTGCTACCAGATTTGGAGATTACAATAACTAGCGTGCTGTTGAGGCGGGGTTCTACTTGGTGGATGAGTCGATCGAGTCCGGCAGGGTCAGAGTTATCAATAAAATGGATCGCCAGTGGGGGCACATCAGGAGCCAGGGCTTCGGAGACAAACTGGGGTCCTAGAGCTGAACCGCCAATGCCGATCGAAATAATGTCGGTGAACTTAGGGGCATTGGGGGGCTTGATTTTGCCGCTGAGGACTTGGCTCGCAAAGTCTTCGATGTTGCGAACATTGGTAATAATTTCTTCGCGGAGTTGGGCATTTGGAGCTAAATCTGGATTGCGCAGCCAATAGTGACCCACCATCCGCTGTTCGTCTGGATTGGCAATTGCGCCACTTTCTAGCGCGACCATGTCTCGAAATGCTCGATCGAACTTAGGAGCCAATGCTTCTACATCTGCCTGAGTAAAATTAATGCGGCTGATGTCTAGATAAAATTCTAGGTCGGGGTGGTAGTACAACCAATCCTGATATTTTTGCCAGAGCGATAAGTTGCTTTCCATAACCAATGACCTTCTGAAGAACCCAATAAAAATTTGTGTTGTTAAAACCTGTCTAGGGATTAAGCTAGCAGGGAACTTGCCCATCTCCCAGCAGAGTTTACAATTCAAAATTTGTAATTGCTTTACGTAACATGAGAGCTGGTGTGTGCTAATCCATTTTATCTTCTGGTCGTCAATAATTAGGTATCAATTGTCGCAGCAGCATGATCCATTAGCAGCCGATCGAGCATTTGTAACAATAGCCACATTCCACCAGAAACCAGCGCCAAAACTCCCCAAAAGCCCTGTACCAAAGTGATCCCTTGATCTAATGCCCAACCACCGATCGGTGGGCCAATGGCAAAACCCACCGCCCAACAAAGAGAATTTAAAGAAGTGTAAACCCCCATTAATTGCTCTGGAGCAATATCGGCAGTTAAAGCCGAAGCCGTGGGGTTATAGGCTGCCAGCGCTACTGCGATGCCCAACATGGCCATGACCAGCCAACCGGCACTGTGCGCGGACTGTAAAGTGGCCAAGGCCACAAATACAAAGCTCAGTCCCCAGATTAAGGCCGCTTTGCCCAATGCCTGGGCATGTCGATCGGGCTTGAGCCAGCGGATTACTGGTAACTGCACTGCGGCCATGGCAATTAAGTTAATAGTAAACAGCACGGTAACAGTCCAAGTTGTACCTCCTGCAAAGCGAGTTACATATAGCGGGATTGCGGTTTCTAGCTGTGCCACATAGGTTGTGAACATGATATTAATCAACAGATAGAGCTGGAACCGGCGATCATTTAAAGCCTGCGAATATCCTTGCCAGGGTGACATCTCGCTTACTATCGTCGGTTTGGTTTCCCGGATGCCAAACAAAATCACCCAGGCAAACAAAAAGAACGATAACCCATCCAGCCAAAACAGCCAGCGGTAATCGACGGATAGTTGCAACATCAAACCGCCGCCAATAATGCCTAAACCCAGACCCAAATTATCGGCAAGACGAGTGACCGCATAGGCGTTGCGACGTTCATCGGAGGTGGTGGCCAAATCGGCTACCAAGGACTCGTTAGCTGGCCAATAGAGTCCAATGCCCAGACCAAACAGTAGATTGCCCAATACCAGTGACCAAAAATCTTGCGCCAGGGCAAACATTGCCGCTGCGATCGCCGAAGCCACCATAGCCGCCATCAGCAAAGGTTTGCGACCGACTCGATCGACTAAGCTGCCGCTCAGTAACCTGCCGACTACACCAAATATTGACTGACAGCCGATCGCCAGTCCCACAGAAGTACTGGAAAGGTGCAGATGGCTAACAAAAAATATCGGAGCATAAAACAGCGTCAGACCACTGCCCAACTGGGAAATCAGTCGCCCGATCGCCAGTAACCAGACTTGGGGAGCAATTTGGCGCATGGGAGATGTCTTTGATACCAAACAGCACTGTAACGATAACCTGATATCATATGAAGAAGTATTGCTAATTGTTGCGAAGCTTAAATTAAACTTTATAATTCCTACTAACAATCCTTATTCTATCTTTAAGATATATAACGGAATATCGCCGTCAAGAATTTACATTTTGTTAACCAATATGCCCCGGATACTAGTCATCGACGATGATGCAGCCATTGCTGAAATAGTCTGTATTAACCTCGAAATGGCTGGATACGAAGTTAAGCAGGCTCCTGATGGCATTCAAGGTCAGGCTATGGCGATCCAAATGCTGCCTGACTTGATTATGCTTGATCTCATGCTGCCCAAGGTAGATGGTTATACCGTCTGCCAAAGACTGCGACGCGATGAGCGCACCGCCGATATTCCGGTGGTAATGTTGACTGCTTTGGGGCAAACCCAAAATAAGGTAGATGGCTTTAATGCCGGTGCTGATGATTATTTGACCAAGCCTTTTGAGATTGAAGAAATGCTGGCACGGGTCAGAGCCTTACTGCGGCGCACTGATCGAATTCCCCAAGCCGCCAAGCACACCGAAATGTTGAACTATGGGCCACTAATTTTAGTGCCCGAGCGCTTTGAGGCTATGTGGTTTGGTAAAACGATTAAGCTCACTCACCTGGAATTTGAGCTACTCCATTGCCTGCTTCAACGCCACGGCCAGACGGTTTCGCCTAGCGATATTCTCAAAGAAGTCTGGGGCTACGACCCCAATGACGATATCGAGACCATTCGGGTACATATCCGTCATCTACGCACCAAACTAGAACCAGAACCACGTCGCCCCCAGTTTATTAAAACGGTTTATGGTGCTGGCTACTGCCTAGAGTTGCCACTTGATGAAGACCAAACCAGGCAATAAGCCAACAGATCTCTTACACTAAGGGGTCTAGCGACTTTTATTTGCTATCTACGAGGGAGGATTGGGCTATCGAAACCATCTATGGAAAATTACAGGGACTGAAACCCAATCAGCTTAAACAGCTCCGTCGTTTATATCAAGAAAGACTGCCGATCGATCGTCTCACCACGCCAGAATTCAGTCAGAGATTGGCCGCAATTAGCAGCGAAATCAAATCCCCCATCTCGGCCTACATCAACCGTCGTGGCCACATTATTCGGGTTGGAGTCGGCACTCCTAGCCAGACTCAGATTCCGCCCTTAGAACTACCTCGCTATGGTGCCGAACGCCTCAGCGGCATTCGTTGTGTTACCACTCAGCTCAAAGTAGAACCACCCACCGATGCCGCTTTGATGGCCATGGCTTTGCAGCGTCTAGATGCCATGGTTAGCCTTGATGTGATTTCTAGCGGCTTTCAAAAGCGTGGTGGCGGTGTTACTGGCTATGTCCAGCAGGCTTATCTTTCACATCTGGTACCCCATCCAGATGTGAACTGGACTGTTTCGCCGCCTCTAGATCTAGATACCATCAGTGAACAAGATCTCACCGAGCTAATTGATAATATTGAGCGAGAATATTCCCGTGAAGTCAGTGGGCATAGTGGCAGTGATCAGACTGATCGAGTGGTAATTGTCGGGCTAAAAACTCTTGCAGTAGGCGATTTGCGCTTCCAAGATGGTCTCACCGAGCTGACTCGCCTGGTAGAAACTGCTGGTGGCGAGGTTTTACAGGTGATCAAACAAAACCGCACCCGTCCTCATCCCCAAACCGTAGTAGGTGAAGGAAAAGTGCAAGAAATTGCCCTGGCTGCTCAGAAGGTTGGGGCAAACTTGATTGCCTTTGATTGCAATCTATCGCCTAGCCAGGGTCGTAATCTAGAAACCATGATTGGGATTCGGATCGTTGATCGCACTGAAGTAATTTTAGATATCTTCGCCCAACGCGCCCAGTCTGGGGCCGGTAAAATGCAGGTAGAACTTGCCCAGTTAGAATACCAACTTCCTCGGATCAAGGGTATGGGCTTAGCAATGTCTCGCCAAGGTGGTGGTATTGGTACCAGAGGGCCTGGTGAAACCAAGCTAGAAACTGAACGCCGATCGATCCAAAAACGCATTTATAAACTGCAACAAGATGTCAACCAGCTTCAGGCTCATCGATCGAGAATGCGTCAGCAGCGCCAGCAACAACAGGTGCCCTCAGTAGCCCTTGTTGGATATACCAATGCTGGTAAATCGACGTTGTTGAATGCCATGACTAACGCCGAAGTTTACGCTGCCGATAAACTATTTGCGACTCTAGACCCTACGACTAAGCGGATGCATGTGCCGATCGATAACGAAGGCAACATCGGCCAGATCTTACTGACTGATACGGTGGGTTTCATTCATGAGTTGCCTCCCGCTTTGATGGATTCTTTCCGGGCGACATTGGAAGAAGTTACAGAAGCTGACGCTCTGATTCACTTGGTGGATCTTTCACACCCGGCTTGGCATAGCCATATTCGAGCGGTGACGGCAATTTTGGCGGCGATGCCGATCGCCCCTGGACCAGCGCTAATTGTGTTTAACAAAATTGACCAGGTAGATGAAGAAACTATTGCAAATGCCACTTTGGAGTTTCCTCGATCGATCTTCATCGCCGCTGCTGAGCGCACTGGTTTAGAGACCCTGCGCTATCGCATTTCGCAGTTGCTGTCTTAGGATTCATCGCCTTCCCAGTCAGGACATTGACCTTCTTGCCAACCATAGGGATGAAACCCACAAACTAATAAGTTGCCACCAAACATACTGCCGTTGTAATTGCGGCAGCCCACACAGGCTGGTTGATGTTCTGCGGTGGCTTCGCGGTGGGGTTCGTAATAAAGAGACCAGTCCGAGTCATAGTTTTCGCCATTAACGGTAAAGTCATTGTCCCAGTCGAGATCTTGCCAGATTTCGTCGTTGAGTTCTTTAAATTCGTTGGCGATCGATTCCAGGTCACTGGTGATTTGCTCAGCAACACCCACAATCAATTCTACCACTTCTGCTGAGGCTTCTTGGACTTCATTGCTCAATTCTTCAACCCCAGTAAGGATTGCTTCCCAGATTTCTGCTAAATCTTTTTGCCAGTCAGACATAATTACCTAGATGCGGGTATTGGGTATAGCTCTAATTTAACATTTCACAAAGCAATTATTGAGGCAAAAGCTCAAAAGTTATAAGTTAAAAACTATCTAACGCTCAAATCCACCACGTTGAGCTTTTCCAGCAGCAGCCCCGCGCTCTGGCGTAGCCGTTCGCGTAGCGACTCCGCAGGAGTAACGTCGGGAAGAATGCGTAGCGAAGTGACGATTC
>JAYUSV010000524.1:0-3302 GCA_043755495.1 Synechococcales cyanobacterium | reverse complement strand
AATACTTGATCATATAAATCTTTTTTGACTCCCAGATCTACGTTGGTAGTACTGGGTGACATCAATTCCACAATCACATCAGGGTAACGGCCTTCTTCGTCCCAGACCACCCATCCCAGTCGTTTGCGTTCGCCATCTACATCCAATACTACAAAAAAATCTGGCCCGCGAAAGTCTCGATTTTTGACTTGGGTACTGCTGTAGTAGATGAACATATTTCCGCCGACATAAAAGTCCGTCTGCTCGGCGCGGTATTGCTGATAAGAACGGATCAGCACATTCATTGCTACTCGATGTTGATTTGTTTCCAAAGATTCTCCATCGTCAAAAATTAGATCCGTAGGTGGTGCGGGTGGATTCCAGCTATCGGGTTTGGCAGTAGTCTGTTGGGGAATAGTATTAACCATGTTATGTACCAACAAGAAAGGGCTGTGATGATATTTTATCGCGCAAGAGCAGTGACCGTCTAGTACCTAACTAGCCACCTTTCAGAGACTGCTTGCTAGTAGGGAGCAAATTTTTTAACCAGGTGGGTTGTAGATATAAACTGCCCACCGTCACCAAAAAGAAAACATAGCCGATCGCCTGCACTAAATATAGTCGTTGGACATAGCCAAACAAAGTACTAAAAACCACGCCTGGAAACTGCTCTTCGGGTAAGACTCTGCTAAAATTCCACACCATTGGGCCAAGAATACAGTCTTTATCGGCTGGTTTAGCAAAGCGCTCATAGAAAAAACACATGCTTTGGGATTCGCGGCTAGAGCTAGCCAAAGCACCTATAGCCTGATCGAATCTGGCTAGGGAAGTGACCACTAAGCCACTAATAATTAGCAGCAACAAAATTCCCATAATCGCAAAGAATTTGCGAATGTTTAAACGCACGCCCCATTTAAACATCAACATGCCAATGATGGTAGCGGTCACAACTCCGCCTACTGCTCCCAAAGCTGGGAAGATTCCCTGTTGTACCTTCGATGCAATGAATAAAACAGTTTCAAAGCCTTCTCGCATAACTGCAAAAAACACTAAACCAAAAATCCGCCAACCGTTCTTAGCCTGAGCCTGAACGGCGTTATCTACGGCACCTTCTACTTCTTTTTTTAGAGTTTTGGCGTGCTTGGCCATCCAAATTAGCATCCAGCTCAACATCACAATTGCCAATACGCTAAAACCGCCTTCTAGTGCTGGCTCAATCGAGCTAGCATATTGCTGATTGGCTGCGCCCAAATTCTGAATTACCCACTGAAAAGCCACACCAGTAAATGCACTAAGCGCAATACCCACCCCAATCGCCCAATACACCCAAAAATTTAGATAAGACTGGCCAGATTTTTTTAGGTAGGCCATCACTATACCTACTACCAGGGCAGCTTCTACCCCTTCGCGTAAGGTAAGAATAAACGTGGGTAAGGCAGAAATTAAATCCATGATAGTTTAAATATGAGGTAGTGAAAACTAAGAGACCACATCAAAAATCCCCATGCAGCCAGCACTGGCCATATAGTCTTGATGTGGATGAAACATATATTGACCAGGATACTTATAGCTAAATTCTAAAATATGTCGTTCGGCTGGTCCCATTGTAATTATATCGGTCTCATAGGCGGGCTGCAAAGTGCGGCCAGTAGGATACACCTGAAACAGGTTGGCATGAAGATGAAAAGAGGCAGCTACATCGAACTCGATCATGTTTTGTACATATAACCGCACCAGTCGGTCTTTTTTGATCGGAATTGGGTGGTGCATGTAGTAGTGGGGCAAACCGTTGAAAGCATACAGTTCGTTCTGGCGGTTTTCATCTAGATCATAAGCCCCCATAATTAACACCAACTCATCGGCTGGTTGACGAGGTTGAGGTGGATCTACAATCAACATGCCATACAATCCTTTACCAATATGACGAGTAACTGGTTCGATATGACAATGGTAAGGATGCACTCCATAGGGTTCAGCATCAAATTCGTAGATGAATACTTTGCTTTGCTTGACCGGCTTGACACCATCCATATTCGATGGATGGGTACCATGAAAGTGTAGTGAGTGGGCGTGGCCAGCTTGATTGTAAAACACAATGCGAATCCGATCGCCCTGGTTTGCCCTTAAAGTTGGTGCTGGTACTTGGCCATTGATGTTCCAAGTAATGAAGCTATTGGCTTTATCGAGCTGTACTGTAGAAGTCTTGGCAGTGAGGGTAAACTCCCTCACCGTGCGCCCATTTTCTTTCACAACTTTGCCATAGTCGAAGCTGCGTAGAAACTTCACCGGCAAAAAGCCTGGGCTTTCGGCATCCATATCGCGCATGGGCGGCGGTACAATAGTGGACTGGCGATTGAAAGCCTGGAACCCGATCGCGCTGGCGGCTACGCCCAACCCAGCCGCACCGCCCCACTGTAATATTTGCCGTCGAGACCAAGAAGGTGGGCTATCGCTAGACATAACTAGAAGACTTCGGAGCTGTTTTTGAGGCTGTGGGCAGCAGCTTTTTCCAAATCTTTTTCACCATCGCCACGGCTGATTCTGGTGAAAGTCGATCGAGCTTGCGACCATCAATTTTTACTGCTGGGGCATTTTTACAATTACCCATGCAGCCAACTTTTTTGATAGCAATACCGACATTGCTATCAAGCTGAAGTTGCTCTAAAGAAGCACAAATATCTTTGCTACCATTTTTGCAGCAATGCTTACTGGTGCAGACTTGGACAGAAATCGGTTTAGGGATACTCGATCGATCAATAGTGAGATCACAGTGAGGCATCAAAACCACAAATTTAGCAATCATTCGCCGCTTTTTGACTTTAACCTGTAAAGATATTGATACGTTGGGGGTCAATAAATCTAACAGCAGTGCTCGCAGATCTTTGCCTACGCGCACCGACTGTACAATTGTGCCAGTTTGGATCTGGATAATAGACAGACGGCCAGACTTAGACTGCTGCCAACGTAAAAAATTACCTTCTAACTTTTGTAGCATATTTTAGCTGAAATCCCTGAGCATTTTTTTAATTTCAATATTATGCAGTTCCTCAGTACCAATCATGGTTCTGGCAAACTCTTCTAGATAAACGCTACAGTCTTCGACAATATCTAATAACTGTTTATAAAGGTTCAAAGCTTTCTTTTCATGGGAAAGACTTTCTTCCAATATATCTTTAACTGCATGTTTGTAGGTTTCTTCCATGGGAGCAATACTCAATGAAGGATGGCCTTCCAAGCCAGTGAGAATCTCACCGACTTGCTGGGCGTGAGTGAGCGACTCAATTGCCTGAGCTTTAAAAAAATCGACGATCGGTATTCTATTT
>JAYUSV010000523.1:0-3302 GCA_043755495.1 Synechococcales cyanobacterium | reverse complement strand
GGTGATGGCAACCAAATTGGCATAGACATCAAATATGCCGAACAGCCCAGCCCCGATGGACTCGCCCAGGCTTTTATTATTGGCAAAGATTTTATTGGCTCTGATGCAGTGGCGCTGATTTTGGGTGACAACATTTTCTATGGCGACTACCTCAGTACTCGGGTACAGCGTGCCGCCGTCAGCCAGCGGGGAGCCACGGTGTTTGGCTACTATGTCCGCGACCCCGAACGCTATGGTGTGGTGGAATTCGATAAAAATGGTAATGCGATATCGATCGAGGAAAAGCCCACCAAACCCAAATCTAACTATGCAGTCACTGGACTATATTTTTACGACAACCAAGTTGTAGATATTGCCCACAACATTCAACCCTCGGCTCGCGGTGAACTAGAAATCACCACCGTCAACCAAATCTACCTAGAACGCGGCCAGCTCCAAGTGGAGCGCCTCAGTCGCGGCGTAGCTTGGCTAGATACTGGCACCCACCAAAGTCTCTTGCAAGCAGCAACCTTTGTGGAAACCATCGAACAGCGCCAGGGTTTAAAAGTCGCCTGCATCGAAGAAGTAGCTTACCGCATGGGCTACATTAGCAGCGCCGAAATTATTGCGATCGGCAAAACCATGGCCAAAAATGCCTACGGCCAATATTTAATTACGATCGCCAACGAACCTTTTGAATTTAGAAACTAATGAAAGTTATCACCACCTCCATTCCTGAAGTCATCGTCTTTGAACCACCTGTTTTTGCTGACGATCGGGGACATTTTCAGCAAACTTATCAAGAAAAACAATACCGAGAAGCCGGAGTGCCTAAGTCTTTTGTCCAGGACAATCAGTCTTATTCGATCGCCAAAGTTTTACGTGGTCTGCATTTTCAACTAGCTCACCCCCAAGGAAAGCTAGTGCGTGTCACCAAAGGCGAAGTCTTTGATGTGGCCGTAGACCTGCGTAAAAACTCTCCTACCTTTGGCCAATGGCATGGCGAAATTTTGTCTGCCGAAAACCGCCGCCAAATGTACGTACCCGAAAACTTTGCTCACGGTTTCTGCGTGTTGGGTGACAGTGCAGAATTTTTATACAAATGCACTGACTTCTATCATCCTGGTGACGAAGTAGGTTTAATTTGGAATGATGCGAAAGTGGGAGTTAAATGGCCGATCGGTGATCCATTACTGTCCGAAAAAGATCAAAAACTTCCCAGCCTAGCCCAAGTAATGGACGTATTGCCAAATTATTAACTCGAACAAATATCATAAAGTGATGCTAAGTGAAATATACAGAAAAACAATTTCTGGACTTGGTAGCAAACGGAAAATCACCCGGCTTCTGGCGCAAATATCTTTTAAATTAATCAAAAAAATATCTAGTAGCTATGATCCTTTGGTCAATTATCCAATTAAAGGTCATCAGCTCAAGCTGCCGATCTCTCATGCTCTGCCATTGGTTTTGCAGTATTACCCAGACTATTCGAACAATTTAGCCAGATTAGCAAGCTGTGTCTATGCCAAGTATCCAGATTTAAAAATCATTGATATTGGGGCTAACATTGGTGACTCAGTCTTTGTGATTAGAAACGAAGTGTCTTGCCCAATTCTTTGTATTGAGGGAGATCCAGTATTTTTCAAGATATTGCAAGCAAACACTGCCGACTGTGAAAACGTCGTAATCAATCAAGTCTTTGTCGGTGACAGCGATACCGTTGCAGATAAAAAACTAGTAACTGTCTTTGGCACTGCGCATTTTACAGATTCTAGCAATAACAGCACTAAATTTAGGAAGCTCTCTAGTATTTTAATTGATGAGCCACAGTTTGCGCAGGCTAAAATATTAAAAATTGACACTGATGGATTCGATCTAGCAATCATCAGAGGCTCAGCAGACTTTATTCAATCAGTTAAACCAGTATTGTTTTTCGAGTATGATCCTTTCTTTTTAGCCAACCAAAAAGAAGACGGGATTTCAATATTTTCGACACTGCGAACATTAGGCTACCACAGCATTGTTATCTATGACAACTTTGGACGGTACCTAATATCTTTACCTCTTACCGAAACCAGTCAGATTGCCGATATGCACGGATACTTGCTCAATCGTTTGGGGAAATATTATTATGATATTTGTGCTGTGCAAGCCGAAGACTTGGCAATTATTCAGCAGTTGAAGGAAATTGAATTATCGTTGGCTAAAGATTCTCAAGCACAACTTTAGGGCAAAGCAGAGAACCATTACTACTCATTTTGCTAAAACCAATCCCCAATAAACTATCAGTGGTATCTTCATTTGATAACCCACTAACCACCAATGGTCGATCGCTAACGGCTAAATCTGGCCACAAGATCGGCTTACCTTTATACCAATCAGCTATCTGATCTGCCGACAACTCCAACCGAGGCAAATGAGCTAGAGCCACCAACGGCGACTGTAAACTAAATTTACCGGCCTCGATTGCTGCAAAATCTACTGCATCAGCCAAAAACAAATTACAGCTCTGAGTTCTTACCAAATTTACCAAAGTAGCCACCGAACCCACTGCCACCCCTAAATCCCGCGCGATCGATCGAATATAAGTACCCCCGCCACAGGTAATTTCCACCGTCAGCTCTGGAAACTCCCCTGGCTGCCAATCTAACACCTCAATTGCCTGCACCTCCACCTGGCGAGGCGGCACCGCAATTTGCTCGATCGGCACCCCCGATCGAGCTAAATCGTACAGCCGTTTACCATTTACTTGAATTGCACTGTAAACCGGTGGGACTTGAGTAATAGAACCAACAAACTGGGGCAAAACTGATTTGATTGTATCGAGGGTGAGATCGATCGCCCCCGGACTGCTAATCACCTCCCCTTCCAAATCATCCGTCGTCGTACAGACCCCTAGGCGAATTACCGCCCGATAGGCTTTTTCAGTGGGTAGATATTGTAACAATCTGGTACATTTGCCGATCGCCAGCGGCAGTACGCCCGTAGCTTTGGGGTCTAAAGTCCCACCGTGACCGACTTTTTTGGTCTGGAGCAACCCCCTAGTTTTGGCCACGCAGTCATGAGAAGTCCAATCTAAGGGCTTATAAAGATTAAGAAATCCATTCAATTTAGACACTGATTTCATATCGGAGATGAGAAAGAGCAACACAAACCTTAAGATAATATAAAGCTAACTCTCACTCACATACTTTCTTGGTAGGAACTTACACCCATGTCGATAGCTCCGCTTGCGCCTAAGGCGATCGGTTATGTTGCTCTCGTCCTACACGCCCATCTACCCTTTGTTCGCCATCCAGAAAGCGACTTCGTACTCGAAGAAG
>JAYUSV010000522.1:0-3303 GCA_043755495.1 Synechococcales cyanobacterium | reverse complement strand
CCATACTCAAATATTTAGCGCGGAAATATCCAGAGGCGAAGCTGGGCGATGATGGCACATTGCAGGATGGATATGACCTCGACCGCTGGATGGCTTTTTTGACGGGTGACGTACATCCCGCTTTTTTTCCATTTTTTGCACCAGATCGCTACTCGACCGATAGCAGCGATCTTACCAAGCAATCCATCAAGGAAGCCTCCTACAAACTGATCGATCGCGTGTACCAGCATTTAGATCGACATTTAGAGGGTAAAGATAATGTGGTGGGAAATCGCCGCACGATCGCGGATGCCTATGCGTTTGCGATGATTCGTTGGGGCAATAGTTTACCGAATGGTTTGGCAAATTATCCCAATCTTGATCGCTTTTATCATCATTGGCGCGAAGACGAGGGGGTAAAACGAGCGATGGAGCAGCAGCAGATTCATTAAACCGTTTACACCTTAATCTAAGCAAGTCCACTAATACAAGGTAATGAGATGATTAGCACTACCGTACACACAATTCACGATTCTCCTTCGGAGAGGCTACACCAACGCAATCTCCGAGGGCATAGCAAAATCGGCTGGCTCGATAGCTGGCACACCTTTTCTTTTGGCAACTTTCAAGATCCCAATCGGATGGGTTTTCGATCGCTGCGGGTGATCAACGACGATCGGGTTACTCCAGGTGCTGGGTTTGGCACTCACGGACACCGTGACATGGAAATTCTCACCTATGTGTTAGAGGGAGAATTGGCTCATAAAGATAGCTTGGGAACTGGCTCTGTGATCCGCCCAGGCGATGTGCAAATCATGAGTGCAGGGACGGGGATTCAACACAGTGAATTTAATAATTCTAAGTCCGAACCCGTTCATTTTCTGCAAATTTGGATGCTACCCGATCAACAAAATATTGAACCTCGTTATGACCAACGTAATTTTCCCTTAGCCGAAAAGCAGGGCAAACTGCGACTCGTTGCTTCCAAAGATGGGCGAGAAGGTTCAGTTGTCATTCATCAAGACATTAGCCTTTATGTTTCAGTGCTATCAACAGGCGATCGGATTGAATTTGAAACACCACCCAATCGTTTTACATGGATTCAAGTTGCCAGAGGTAGGGTAAAACTCAATGGTGAATCATTGCAAGAAGGTGATGGCGTACAAATTAACAGCCCAGAATTACTAGAACTAACTGCTGAATCCACCGCTGAAATTTTATTATTCGATCTCGCCTAACTTATCAAATTCACTTCGATGTGAATCTTTGAGAAGTTTCCCATGAAAAAATTTCAACAACGAAAACCTACGTGAGGATACACCATGAGCTACCACGATTTATTGAGTCCTGACAACTGCACGATTATTTTTATCGATCATCAGCCCCAAATGTCCTTTAGTATTGCCAACATCGATCGTCAAACTCTCGTTAACAACACTGTTGGATTAGCAAAAACTGCAAAAATATTTAATGTGCCAGTGATTTTGACCACCGTTGAAACCAAAAGTTTTAGCGGCAATATGTGGCCTCAACTCCTCGATTTATTCCCAGGTCAAATTCCAATTGAACGCAGTAGTATGAACGCCTGGGAAGATGTCAAATTTGTAGCTGAGGTTGAACGCATTGGTCGCAAAAAGTTGGTGATCGCGGCTCTCTGGACAGAAGTCTGTCTTACTTTTCCTGCCCTACAAGCGATGAGTGCAGGTTATGAAGTCTACGCCGTTGAAGATGCCTGTGGTGGCACATCCAAAGCGGCTCATGATATGGCAATGCAGCGTATCATCCAAGCCGGAGCAGTTCCAGTTACCTGGCAGCAAGTCTTACTGGAATATCAGCGCGATTGGGCGCGGAAGGAAACCTACAATGCTGTAATGGACTTAGTGAAAGAGCATTCTGGAGCTTATGGGATTGGGGTTGAATATGCATACACGATGGTGCATGGGCAGCCTGCTAGTAAAATTCATAGTCCTGCAACGACTTAGCTTTATAGAGTAAAGCAATGACTTAATGGAATAGGAGAAATTCAGATGTCCGATCGGAGCCGCGATTTATGCCAGCTCATCTCCTGGAGAGGTGGCTCGTCGATTGCGGGAAAAGTTGCATTCGATCGACATGGCGATGCTGTCAAATTCACCACAGGCTCTACCGGAGCGCAAATTCTGTTTGGTGCTGGAAAACCAACTGGCAGAAATAATGTCTGGGCAGGCCCTTTTTGTCTCAGCAGTCAGAAACAAGCCAACGATGCGATCGCGCGATATCAGGCAGGATTGATGGGCACACTTACACCTTCTTTTTAATTATGACCGAACACAATTCGATTACCACTGCTGATGGCATTCCCGTCGGTGACAACCAAAATAGTCTCACAGCGGGCGATTGCGGCTCCATCTTGATGCAAGATTTTCATCTAATGGAAAAGCTAGCACACTTTAACCGCGAACGCATTCCTGAGCGGGTAGTCCATGCCAAATAAATAACTTACGATTATCCATCTATAAACATCGATCAATAATAACTAATGCCAAATCCCAATTCCTGGACGACTAAATTAACACTGTTATTAGCAAGTAGCCTGACAGTGATGTCCGGTGCAACCGTTTCGCCATCGCTGCCAGCGATGAAACAACAATTTGAAAGCGCAATTGCCGATCCCGATTTGCGTACCACTTTAGTCAAACTAATCATTACTTTACCCGCTCTATTTATCGTCATTGGTTCGCCGATCGCGGGTATCATAGTCGATAAATTTGGTCGCAAACCGCTATTACTAATTACCGCAATTCTGTATGGTTTTGCTGGTAGTTCCGGGCTATTTTTAGAAAGTTTACCCGCAATTTTAGTCGGACGAGCGGTGCTAGGTTTGGCCGTTGCTGGAGTAATGGTGAGTGCGACGACCCTCATCGCCGACTATTATAGCGGCTCCGCACGGGCAGCATTTATGGGATTACAGGCAGGATTTATGGGCTTGGGTGGCGTGGTGTTTCTGACGCTCGGTGGCGCACTAGCCCAACAAAATTGGCACTATCCGTTTGGAATTTACCTATTTGCATGGCCGATCGCGTTATTAGTGTTGGCGTTTATTATCGAACCTGACCGAAGCAATTCTCACCAGCCAAATATGGAATTGGACACCGATTTAACCAGTCAATCTACACCCGTCGGCGTGATGGTAATTGTGTATGGATTGACCACCCTCAGTCAAATTGCTTTTTATCTAATTCCCGTCCAGTTGCCTTTTTATCTCGATAGTTTAGTCAAAGCTAATCCTTCTCAAAGTGGCTTGGCGATCGCGCTTTGTACTCTATTTAGTGCCATCGCATCTGT
>JAYUSV010000521.1:0-10077 GCA_043755495.1 Synechococcales cyanobacterium | reverse complement strand
TTTAAAGCCGTTGGGAAAAATGTGTTCTAAATAATGCTGCACCATATCTTTGGCGATCGCGGCGATCCGCTGTTCGGCTTCTAAAATGTCGCCAGTTGCGCCATATTTTTTCTTGATGGCCAGCAGTTCTTCGCTGCTGCGGTCTTTGAACAGGTTTTCAAACTGGTTTTCAAAACCTTGTTTATCGTTGAGGGCGGTATCGGCGGTGCGACCTTCGTAGAGAATTTGTAGGGTGGTGCCATCGGCGACGGCATCCATTAACCGATAGGTATCGATGTATTCGCCAAAGCGTTTGTGGGTTTTCTTTTCACCATGTCGATCGGTAATCAGCGGCGTACCGGTAAAAGCAATGCGGGCGGCATGGGGAAAGGCTTCAAAGATGTTTTCGCTTAAGTCGGAGCCTTGGGTGCGGTGGGCTTCATCGATCATTAGTACAATGCGCGAGGAGTTGTTAACTACACCGAAGGTTTGACTAGTAGGGATCGCTTGGTAGGTGCCCAAAGCTTCAGCAACTTTGAGGGGCAAAGTCTGGTCGCGCTGCTGAAATTTGTGTACCATCACCATGTTGATGTCGGAGGTGTCACTAGATAGCTGTTGGCGTAGGTCTTGACGGCTATTGATGGTGTGGATTTTACCGCCAATCAGGGTAGCTGTTTTGGCGAGTTGGTCTTCGAGATCAGTTCGATCGTTGATTAGTAAGATTTTGTAGTCACTTAAATCTGTTGAAGCTCGCAAGATACGTGCTACAAATACCATAGTTAAACTTTTGCCGGAACCTTGGGTGTGCCAAACTACGCCGCTTTTTTGGGCGGCGGTTTGACCATGGCGCAATTGCTGGATAATTTTGTTGGCGGCGCGGAATTGCTGGTAACGACAAACAACTTTAATGCGGGGGCCACCGTCAGTATCCATAAAAACGCTGGCGGTACGCAAAATAGCCAAGAGGTTGGTGTGGTTGAGCATGCCGCTGATGAGCTGCTGCTGGGGATTTAGACTCTGGGCAATGCTGTCGGGCTGTGGCCACTGGGTTTTCCAGGGATAAAAGTGTTCTTTGCCAGAGGTGATGGTGCCGTAGTCGGCTTGCAGTCCGCTACTGCGAATTAGGAGCAGGTTGGTATGAAACAGACGCGCTTCGCCTTCTTTTAAGCCTTGCTGGGCGGTGTCGCGCCGCTGGTTCATGTAGCGCTGTAGCTGGGTAAAGGCTTCGGCGATCGGGTTGGCACAGGTGGCGCTGCCTTTTTTGCATTCCACAACAATGAGGGGAATGCCGTTGATGAAGAGAACGATGTCGGGGATGATGAAGGCTTTGACACAGCCTGGAGTATCGATCCGAAATTGGTTGATGGCGTGAAATTGATTGTTTGCTGGCTGGGCAAAGTTAATTAGTTTGACGATCGGGTCTTGTTCGCCGGTTTGTTCGTTGGCATCGACTTGGGCTTTAAAGAGGAGTTTTTGAATGTTTTCGTTGGCTTCGAGTAGGGTACGGTTGGGCTGGCGGAGGATTTGGTCTTGGAGGTCTTGGAGTTGTTTGGGGGTAAGCCAGGGTGTGCCGTTGGGGGTGGTATTGAGGGCGGCAACGGCTTGGTTAAAAACTGTGGGGAGTAGCCACTGGCGAAAGTTGGTACGCAGGCTTTTACTGGGGTCTTGGGGTATACCTTGTCCTTGATCGATGATTTGCCAGCCTAGGGTTTGGAGCTGCTGCAAAAAGGGTTGTTCGACTTCGGTGTATTCAGACATGATACATAAGCTCATGGGCGATCAAGTTGGGTTGAGACGATTTTGACCGCGCGATCGAATTTTTCCTAGCAACTCTGGCAGGGTCTTATCTGTATATTCGGTGTAATCACCATTTAGAAGCTGCTGCGCCCCGATCAATATTTTTTGCTGAAGACTCTGAGCATCGCTGGGGTTTGGATCTTGAAGCTGGTGCAAAAGAATCTGGCGCTCTTGTTCGTTCAGAGACAAAATGATTTGAGTCAGTGTTTCTATCAGCTCAGAATTGACTGGCTTTGCTTGAATCATGGGTATTCTTAGGTTTAAGTTCCATTGAACTTAGTATAGCTTCATCGATTGCTGAAGGAAGGGCGACTGTTGTGGCATTAAAGCTCAAATGGATTGATGATAGTGACTCCGGTGGTAGCAAAATCTTTTGTATTTCGAGTGACTAGGGTTAAGTCGTAGACGAGTGCTGTCGCAGCAATCTGTTTGTCTATAGCATTCTCAGGATGAGGGACTCTCAATCTACCCCATATTTGAGCTTCTTCTCGACCAAAATCGAGAATGTTTTCAGCATAGAGATCGAGAATGTTTTGTAACCAGGTTTCTAAAGACTTGGCCTGAGCAAGGTCGCCTCGGTGTTGAATAATGTCAACCCCACGCCGTAGTTCACCGATTGTAATGACACTAAGGTAAGAAATTTCTTCCCGTTCAGAGATCTGACGAAAAAAGCTAGTAATGCCGGGGTTAGCTCGATCACGTTTCCGCAATTCACTAATGATATTGGTGTCAAGTAAATACATTAGTCGAATGGATTTGATACTAATCGATCCTGCACCCGCTCAAAGTCGGCATCGGTGCCGACATTAGGGATTTGACTTAAAGCTTCGAGAAATGGTTTTTTCTTGGGGAGTAACAGAGCTTGCTCTAAAATGCGCCGATGTTCTGCTTCGGCACTGATACCGTGCTGACTGGCCTGTACTTTGAGAGCGTTGGCGATCGCTTCGTCAACATTTCGCACGATTAAATTAGCCATGATTTATCATCCAAGTGAGGAGGTTGACTTGAATTAAATGATAGCATTGATAGCAAATGTAGACAATCTAGTTTTCGATCGCCTTCAAATGCCGCGATCAATTCTGGTGAAGGCGGAAGCTGTAAGTAAAAAAAACATCAGATCTATTAATTTGCTCAACTGCGTAAGTCTGAGGCGATCGCCGAATCTACAAAACGAGGGTTTCCTTTTGACAAACAGAGGGAATCGATCCTGAAACACAATTGATTGTGTCGCTATTTCACCCTCGATTTCAGGTCTGGCAGGAGCATTTTGAGTGGGTTGCCAACGGAACAAGAATTTTAGGATTGTCTCCTGAGGGAAGAGCGACTGTTGTGGCGTTAAAGCTCAATAATCCTTTGGCGGTTCGAGTTCGATCGAATTGGGTGCAGGCGGGTTGGCATCCACCAAATTGCGTGCGTTAAGGAGTTCGATCGACCCTGGCAAAGCAGAATCATAATGTGCTGATCGTGGTGCGATTTCTTTGATTTCCCAAGGGATCAGTCATTCACAGCCTCAGCAGAATCGACGTTGACTTGGACTTTGCCAGTGAGGAGATCGTGCATTAGTCCAGATTTTTTATCTAAGAATTTTTTCAAATGACTGCTTTCATTCACTATAAACTCACTGATTGAAAGGAGCTTTTTTTCTATTTCTAATTGTTCGTCAGATGAAGGAATACCAAACGACATTTTTCCGAGCATCTTTCGATTTATAGTGTTCAAGCCTGAGCTTGTAGAACAACTTGTTTCCCAATATTTTCTAGCAACATGTGAGTTTAACAAATACATACCAAAATGTGGGAAGACGGCTACAGCTTTTAATCTAAACAAATGGTTCTGGAATAGCATTTTTTCGGCATTGCCTTCAACTAATCCACAACGTCCTATTTGTTGAATATTAGCATGACCTTCAACAAGTAGAAGATCGCCAATATTCAATCCATATTTGATATTTTCCACATCAGAAGCCTCTAGATATGCAACATCATTTAATGTGATTCTCTCTTTAAATACATTAGCAACCCGGAGATAAGGTCGTGGATTATTTTTAGGGCGACGATGTGCACCAAGAGTAATGCCAGAGTCAATAATAAAAATATCTTGGCAAGCTTTGAGTTTCCAATCCTTTGGAATCCAGCCGATCGAACTCTCTCGATACATTTCTGGAGCTTGGTCACGGGGAGGTCGCAGCTTGCCATCGGCACCAATACCACGGGTAAACAGGTCGTGCATCAGTCCCGCCTTGATTTGTTGGTATTTTTCGATGAGGGCTTCGGTGTGGGTTATTGTTCGATCGATCGTTTGGAAAATATTAACTATATGTTGCTGTTGGCGAATTGGTGGTAGTCGTAAAGGAATGCTCGCTAGATGGTTGGCAGAAATATGTATTACAGAGCTTCCTTGGCCTAATCTTGACTTATGTTTAACGGCTAAACAATCGTTAACCGCATAACCCGCAAAGTAGGAATCAAGGTTTTCACTTGGACGAAAAATAATTGTATCCGCCCCTGCGTAGACTCGTTCCTTACCGCAGTATGCCGCCGCTTTGCCAATCTCCTCAAAAGTTTCTCCAGATCCAGCAAATATAATGTCACCTGTTGTTATGGATGAGTACAAATGGGCACGAGAAGGATTAATAGCAGAGCAAAAAGTTCTGACAATGAAATTATGATGTGTATAAAGATCACCATAACGAATACAGGGTAGTCCATTAGCCATTTCATCAGCGCGAGTACCACCACGTCCTCGGAAAAATGTGCCTAGAGAACCTAGCTTAACCTCATGCCAATCGTTTGGAAGACAATAGTTACTCATAGCCCAACTCCACCAAAAACGCCTGCAACTGCTCCGCCGCCTCATCCCGATCGGCCTCAATAATTTTCGCCGTCACCGCATACTTACCCCACAAATTTTCGATCATCGTTATCACCTTAAAATACAAAAACATCATAACTACAATAATGTCAGGTAACGGTCTAATAGTTACTTGCTCATCACATTATCTATGCTTGCTTAGAAGTTGAACGCAAACGTAGCAGAGATAAAAACTCCGCCAACTCCACCAGACCCTCAGCCTCCTGTCGTTCTGCCGAAGATAAAGACACCCCTTCATCCTGACGATCTAACAAAGAATGTAACCGAGCCTGTACCCCATCAGGTAACTGAAATTGAGTCAGCTCAAACGGAATTTCAATAACTTCAAGCATAAAAAGACAGGAGAAAAGTGATTATCAAAACTAGCCACAATGCCCACTATAACATGGTTCCATACCCCTTACTCATAACCCAACTCCACCAAAAACGCATGCAACTGTTCCGCCGCCTCGTCCCGATCGGCCTCAATAGTTTTCGCCGTCACCGCATACTTACCCCACAAATTCTCGATCGCCTTCACACAAGCCCGCTGATCTGCCCGTAAATAAGCCTGATAGATATCTAGCAAAGTTTGCCGCAGCCGCTCAATAATCACCCCCCGCGCCTCATCGATCGAAATCTTCAACCGCGCACTCTGCACCAACTCATCCCGCTTACCCTCGATCGCCTTGATCATCGATCGTAAACCTCTCACCTCATCCTCCAGCACCTTATGCCGAGCCAATTGCACCTCCAACTGCTCCGCCTGGTACTGAAACTTCGTCCAGTCCCCCAAATTTGGATCACGTTTACAGAGCCGAGCCTGCCCCCTCGCCTCCTTCAAACTCATCTTCAAACTTTTCACCTGATCTGAACTCATCACCCCCGTATCTTCACTATCCTCAAAATCTTCCTCATCAGCAGCAGCAAACAACGCCTGCAACTCCGCCAGCCGCGTCTGCATCTGCTCTAACTCCTCCAACACATCCGGAAACTGACTCTGCAAAATCTCCTCATCAGGAATCAACTCCGCCCCCCAACCACTCGCCGCGATCGACTTAAAATCGGCCTTCAGCAAATCCACATAGTTCGCAAAAGCCCCCCGCACCTGAAACCGCGTCAACAGCTTTTGCCCAGCCAGCGCCAGCTCAATACTCTGCAACAAACCACTCCGCATCACATAAACATTCCGAGGCTGCGCCGCCTGGTTCGCCGCATCTGGAGCCAACGCCTCCACGATCGGCAAATTAGCCAACCACCAAGCTTCCAGCATATCCATAAACTGCCGATGCCGAGAAATCACACTTTGATGGGTAGCTACAAAATCAGCAATATTTCGCTTATCGGCGATCGCCGCAGCAAGATCCACATAAACATCATCTCTAGCTACAAAAGCATCCTTTTGCAAATGCTCATAATTTCGCCAAAAACGCCCCAAATTCTCCACCTCTACCTTCGGCACCCCACCATGCAAATGTGCCCGCACATCATGGGGTTCTGGCGGCGGTGCATTATCCACATAGCGCCGAATATTGCAATTGTAGTCCTCCGCCATAATCTCCGCCCTCGGCACCCGCCGCGCATAAGCCGGAATATTTTGCCCCTCCCGGTAAGCATAAATAATTTTATCGATATCCTCAGGCCGCAAATGATTTTGCGCCTTGCCCTCCCGGTACTCTCGATCGGCATTGATAAACAACACCTCCTCCCGATCCGTCGCCCCCGCCTTATTCATCACCAAAATACAAGCCGGAATCCCCGTACCATAAAACAAATTGCTTGGTAGGCCAATAATCGCCTCCAAAAAACCACTATCAATAAAATGCTTCCGCGCTTCCCGCTCTTCACCACCCCGAAACAGCACCCCATGAGGCATCACCGAAGCCAAGCGGCCATCCTGCTTCAGCACCGCCAACATGTGCTGCACAAACATCAGATCAGCCTTTTTCCCTTTTTCTGGCAACATCACCGGAAAACGACCAGCAAACTTCAGATCTTTTTTAATGTAGTTCTGGCTAAAAGGTGGATTTGCCACCACCCGATCGAAGCGTTTTAGTTCGTTGCCTACATCTAAATGCTGCGGATCGCGGATGGTATCTTCTTGACGAATATCCGCATGAGAAATACCATGCAGCAACATATTCATTTTGCAAATCGACCAAGTAGTACCCATCTTTTCTTGACCGTATAGCGCCAACTCATCAGCACTACCTCCCTTTTCTCGCAAATAATCCCGCATCTGAATCAGCATTCCTCCCGAACCAACCGTCGGATCGTAAACGCTCATACTCTCTTGCGGATCGCAGACTTCGACGCAAATTCGCACCACTTCTGCTGGTGTATAAAATTCCCCAGCTTTTTTACCCGCCGAGTCCGCAAAATATTTGATCAGCCACTCATAGGCCGCACCAAGCAAATCTGGGAACTCAAAATCGCTATCTTTAAGCGGAATTTTCTCAAAGTTGAGCAAAAAATTCGACAGAGTATCGTCATCTAGAGTTCGTTGACCAATTTTACGGTTAAAGTTAATACCCTTCAACACATCTTGCAAAGCATCTGGGTTATGGTCTTCGATCGCCTCAAGGGCTTTGTTGAGCATCGTACCAACATTGTCTTTAACGTGTTTTAGCGCTGGATGCTGAACAATTGTTGGCTCGCCATTTTCCACCACCGTCTCTTGCCAGCCCTGATTCCAGCGGGCACGCGGCGGCACATAAAAATATTTACCAGAATAGCTGTCAGAATCAATCAATGCCACCTCAATATCCGCAGCAGCCATCCCCTTAGCAGTAAATTCCTGGCGCAATTCTGTTTGGCGTTGATCAAATAAATCACTAGCTCGCTTCAAAAACAACATGCCAAAGATGTATTCTTTATACTCGCTGGCATCCATGCTGCCCCGCAGATCATCACAGGCGGTCATCAACAGGCTTTCTAAACGGGATAGGGTTAATTTCATTAGCACTAAATTTTGGTCGAAAACCAGATTCACTTTAAAATATTGTTAACTGAGAATGCAAATATTGACATGCAGACTTTATAATTCTATCATGTTTCTAATTCTTAATATAAAATCTGTATCATCTTTAAATTTTTGCATCCGTGTCATTGTGTTAGATTCAAAATTTGGTCTAAGCTTATTAGCTATATAAGCGGCTTTTGATTCATATTGGTCAATATTGTTATTAGAGGAAAAGATCGAGATAGTAGTTCTCAACTGACTTTCTCCCTTGTCGATCCATCCTTTGTTTTGCCTTTCTTTTAATTCTATGAAAATAATTTTATTTGTGTAAATCATCATTCCATCACAGCGACTTTCCCTACTACCATCAGATCTCCGAATATCAATACAATTATCAATTGCAGTGAAAACCACTTCTACCTGATCATGATTTTTGATAATTGCTATCCATTTGTCTTGATCAGAGCTGTCAATATAAGCTGGATGATTAGGCTTGTCATCACACAGTCCAAACTTGATTTCAATAGTCGTCTCTTGACACTGTGGGTCGAAAAAATTTACACTCATAAAGAATCTTCAATTTCAAGCAATTTACAAAAAGACTGATTTGTCTCAACCAAAGAATTATTAAGATAGTTTTCATCGGAAGGAAGACCAGCATAAGTGGAAAGTAAGTTAATTCCCCCTTCGTTATTCAATTCATACACAATTGTATTTTCAGCAGAGATGCAAGACTGGTTTGGCACAATTTCTTTTAATTGCTGTGTTAACATCTCATTGTCTGGCAGACTTGAAATTTTCAGTAATACAGAATGCCCTTTTATAGCTAGTGTAAGATAGTTGATAATATACGGGCTGTGTGTAGTCATGATAAGCTGGTTTGCTACCGTATCATTTGCAAACTCAATCAATTTGTAGAATACATCTCTCTGAGATTCCGGGAAAAGATTTTGCTCAATTTCCTCCACAATATTAATGAAACAACCATTGCGATACTTTGATGATAATACTTCTAGTGCAGTTTGTTTGAACTCTTCAGAAAGTTTTTCATTTGACAATATTTTCTGGATTTCCGACTTCAATTTCTTTTGCTCATCGCTACTCAACTCATTTTTGGAATTATCCTTCTCCTTTTTATTAATAGATAAGGCTAAGTTTCGAGAGACCAAAAATAAAGGTACGAAAGATTGAAATCCACTCGATGCCTCTGAGAGCTTTATTCTGTAATCAGAACCAACAATATTTGAGACTTTGTTTAACTTATCGAATTCAAATTTAGCCCCGCCGACTGGTAGCTCTAAGCTGCTGGAGAGTTCTTGCTGTGAACGTTCTAACTCTTCTAAAAACGTGTATAAAGCCTGTGGCAAACCTTTTAATTTGTTAGGTTGTTTAACTAGGCTTAAGAAGTTTCTCTCTGCTGGCACATACATGATTTTAGGAACTATATAGCCATCAGCTCTAGTGATCGCACTTACACTTAATTTGCTATCAATAAAGCTGATGTTATAAGCGGCTCCTTGATATTCAATCTTTGTTTCTGGTGAGAAATAATCCTTTAGATTTTGATAGCTACAATATACAGTTACAAAACGATTATAGCTGATCACATATTTTTCTTCTATTTCTTGACGATACAAAGCTTTTTCTAGCCAGCTTAATATCGAAATTAGCTTAGCTACGCTGCTTTTACCAGTTCCTTGATTCCCGATAAAAATAGTGACTTTGCGAATATCCATAAAACCATCAGAGCCTCCAAATCCGGCTCTGATCGGACCAAAATTCTCAACTCTAATTTTGCTCATAAATTTTTTACATGTTTTAATATTTTGTAACAATTTCAGCGTTATCTATAACATTTGTTTCAGCCTTTCCCTACAAATGGCCAGGTGTTAGAGAATAACAGGCTAGCGCAAATTATCTCGGATATCTGAGACTCCAGGCAGCAAGCTACTCAAAGATTTTTAGGCACTCTTCTCTTCACCATGATGAACAGCAACAAACCACCCACCAAGCAAGGCTTATACGACCCGCAGTTTGAACATGACGCTTGCGGCGTAGGGTTTATCGTACATCAGAAAGGCCAGCAAACTCACTCGATCGTCTCTCAAGCCCTGACCATTCTGGTCAACCTCGATCACCGGGGAGCCTGCGGCTGCGAAACCAACACTGGCGACGGCGCAGGGATCTTGATGCAGGTGCCTCACAAGTTCATGCAGAAAGTTGCCCAAGCCGAAGGGATCACTCTGCCCGCTGCCGGAGAATATGGAGTTGGGGCTATCTTCACCTCCCCTGATCCGGCCAAACGTGCTGCCAGTCGGCGAGAGTTTGAAAAAGTGGTGGCGGCAGTTGGTCAAAAAGTTTTAGGTTGGCGCGATGTGCCCATCAATGACTCCTCGATCGGACGCACCGCTAAAGACAGCGAACCCTTCATGCAGCAAGTCTTTATCGAGCGCAATCCTAACTTAGCTGATGACCTAGCCTTTGAGCGG
>JAYUSV010000520.1:0-10106 GCA_043755495.1 Synechococcales cyanobacterium | reverse complement strand
GGGCGAGAATGATCCCTGGGAGCCGATCGAACTTGGTCGAGAATTTGCTAAATATCCGGCAGTGCAAGAATTTATTGCTCTACCCGGAGTCGGTCACTGCCCTCAAGATGATGCTCCAGATTTAGTTAATCCGATTTTGTTGGACTGGATTAAAAAGTTTTGAGTGCTCAAAAAATAAAATGACTCTTTAGGAATAAGGGCATCTGTGTTTTGAAAATAATGATGATCAGTAGCGCTTAAGGTCAGTTTAGGCTCACTTTTTAAGTTCACTTTTCCGCAAAACTGGTTCTAGACCTCGATGGATGTGCATGGAAAAATGACAGACATACTTAGACATCTCCAGAGGTGAATTGTGACGACTAAAGATATTTTTCGCCGCCTACCCCGTATTAATAGTTCTGCCTATATCGAATGGATAGAGTGGATCTGTTTAGCAGGCTTCGAGCAGTTCATTGCTTCAATAGGTGCAAGTAATGCAAATGTTGCAGAACTCCTGGCAATACTGTTACAACGTTTGAGTCGGATGCCAGCAGCCGATCAACGCAGTGCTATAGATAAGCAGGTAATAGCTGCTTTACAGGCATTTGCGGCCTGGACAATATTGTCTTCAGCTAACTTGTACCGTATCCGCACTGAGATTTGGACACCGTTGAATACATATCATCCCAATGTTGGCATTGATTTCGATAGCTTATTGCAGATGAGCATTCTGGAGATTATTGCACCTAAGTCCGATAGTCAGCCCATCAACTTAATAGAGGGCTTTAAGTTACAAAAACATTCTGTCGTGGAGTGGCAGTTGCCGGAGGCTGTATTTCTTACTGGTAAACATCCTTTTCAGCGTTTCATCAAAAAGAAACATCAATACTTATTGATTGGCAGCATTCGTGGGTATGAGGGAGCAAAGGAATTTAAACGCACTAATTTGTCATTGTTGAAGCGCTGTTCCACAATCAAAGTCGGTGAGGCTCTTCAGCGTGCTGGTATCAGGCAGCTTGCCGATATGCTGATTCTACATCGATCTCTACGAGATTCTATTGTCAACAAACAGTTTAGATCTAGTTGCCCCCAAGAAGCTGATTACATTAGCCTCCATCAGTCTTACCAGCAGGACTTGGCAAAGAAGAAAGAAGCTCCATGTAGTTTGGTTGAAACCAAGCAAAGATTAGAAGAACTTGGTTGCTGTGTGCGTTATGGCACTAGTCGTATGGTGTCATTAAATGAGTGCGCTGAAGGCACTAACTACGAATTTATTGATCGGCTGAGTGCCGATAACTATGATGATACTTTCGATGAACTGATCGATCTCGATCGCCAAAAGCAAGCCCTACAACTCAAAGCCAAGGTATATCAACAACTCGCTCACTTACCCAGAGTGCAGCTAGAAGCTTATTGTCTTGGTGCTTTAGGTTACAACGATAGTCAGGTGGCTGTATACCAGCAAGTCTCAGCTTGTACGATCAAAAGACGACGTGGTCGTATTATTAGTCAGATTATTGATGTTGCAGTCCGCAGTAAAAATTTTAAGGCCATCGATACTGCTTATCTACAATTAGTGGAAGAATTTTTCATTCCTGAAATTACTGCTATCAGTCGTGCCCAGCTCCATAGAGCTAGAAATATGCTGGAAGCTACGGAGTTTATTATTGCAGCTATCAATAGCAAATGGAACCTCAATTTACGTACAAATGAACGATTACAGAAGGCATTGCAGCAGATGTTTGAGCAAGAAGGGGTGGCTTAAACATCTTTATGCCACATAGCCGATTAGCTATGTGGCATAGCTCAAAATGCTCAAGCAATTCCTACTTGTACTTGGCCATCAGCGACTCGAACGGGATAAACAGGTAATTGCACCGTGGGATCATCAAAACATTCACCGGTTTGGAGATTGAAATTTTGTTTGTAGATGGGGGAGGCTACTTTGGGAATACCACCTCGATCGCCCACAAGTCCCCGCGATAACACATAGGCTTTACTAAAAGGATCATAGTTATCGATTGCATAGATTCCTTCGGCTGTACGAAAGATGGCGATTTGTCGGTCAACCACCAAAGCACAAACCCCACTATTCAGCAGAATTTGCTCTAGCTGACATACCGCGATCCACTGGTTAACTGTTTGCGATTCGACAGAAGCTGGAACCATGTTTTTTCCTGGATTGTTAAAGATCACACTAGCAAGTATTTTAGAGGTTTTGGATAGCCATTAATACTTCGCGCTCATGAGCGTAAGGAGGTCTGGCTTGGTTGCGCTCTTCCACCCGTAGCAGACTGGGATCTGGCTCAGGGGAATTTACAAAATGGCTGAAGCGAGCGAGCTTTTGAGGATCGGCTAGGGTATTTTGCCATTCGCATTGGTAGGTGGCTACTTGATGAGCCATTTCTGCTTCCAGTCGATCGGCGATGCCCAGACAATCATCAATTACCACGGCCTTCAGGTAATCCATGCCGCCGTCTAGTTTGTTCAACCAAGTGGCAGTCCGCTCTAGACGGTTGGCAGTTTGAATATAGAACATCAGGAATCGATCGACATATTTAATTAAAGTCTCTTGATCTAAATCACTGGCTAAAAGTTGAGCATGTTGGGGTTTCATGCCGCCATTGCCGCAGACATAGAGGTTCCAGCCCTGCTCGGTGGCAATAATGCCAAAATCCTTACTCTGAGCCTCGGCACATTCTCTCGTACAGCCCGAGACTGCTGATTTGAACTTATGAGGAGCGCGTAGCCCCCGATAGCGCTGTTCCAACAGAATCGCCAAAGTAGTAGAATCTTGCACCCCAAAACGACACCAAGTACTGCCTACGCAAGATTTTACTGTTCGCAGAGCCTTTCCATAGGCATGGCCAGATTCTAGGCCAGCAGCAATTAACCGCTGCCAAATTGCCGGAAGCTGGTCTACCCTGGCTCCTAACAAATCGATGCGCTGACCACCAGTGATTTTGGTATAGAGTCCAAAATCGCGGGCAACTTCACCGATCGCAATCAGAGCCACAGGCGTAATTTCGCCCCCAGGAATACGAGGAATTACGGAATAGGTACCGTCTTTTTGGATATTGGCCAAAAAGGCATCATTAGTATCTTGCAAGGTGGCATGTGCTGGATTCAGTATTTGCTCATTCCAAGCCGAAGCTAGGATGGAACCGATCGCTGGTTTACAGATTTCGCAGCCTTGACCTTTGCCATATTCGGCCAACATATCAGCAAAGGTAGTAATTTTCTCTAGCCGCACCAGGCTGTAAAGCTCTTGGCGGCTGTGGTTAAAATGCTCACAGAGATTATTCTTAACTTCCAAACCAGCCTTCTTCATTTCTAGCTTGAGCAAATCGGTGACTAATGGCACACAGCCACCGCAACCAGTGCCAGCAGTGGTGCATTTCTTAAGAGTGCCAATGTCGGTAATATTATCAGCCTGAATAGCGGTGCAGATGTCGCCTTTGGTGACGTTGTTACAAGAACAAATTTGGGCACTGTCGGGGAAGCTATCGACTCCCATGCTGGCTGTCGCACCCGATCTTGCAGGCAGTATTAAATCTTCTGGATTCGGCGGCAGGACTATTTGGTTTTGAGCAATCTGTAATAAATTGCCATAAGCCGATGCATCACCAACTAACATGCCACCTAATAGATGTTTGCCACTAGCATCGACTACCAACTTCTTATAAGTGCCCTTAATAGAATCGGTAATTCCTACCACCTTTGCACCAGGAGTCTGAGCAAAGGCATCCCCGAAGCTAGCGACATCCACGCCCATTAGCTTGAGCTTCGTAGACATATCTGCACCACCAAAGGTGTTAATGCCCTCACCACAAATTTGCTCAGCGGCAATCGTCGCCATTGTGTAGCCGGGAGCCACTAAACCATAAATTTTGCCCTCATGCAGGGCACATTCGCCGATCGCATACACATGAGGATCCGAGGTTTGACATTGCTCATTAATTACAATGCCTCCTCGATCGCCCACAGTCAAACCACAGTCCTTGGCAATCTCATCCCGAGGTCTAATTCCCGCCGAAAACACAATCATGTCAGTGAACAGTTCGCTGCCATCAGCAAACACCATTTTTTGTACCCGACCATCCACACTCACAATTTCGGTAGTAGATTTGTTGGTATGTACCGTTACACCCAAAGCCTGAATTTGATCCTTGAGAATATTGCCACCCAAATCATCTACTTGCAAGGGCATCAACCGGGGTGCAAACTCCACTACGTGAGTTGTCAAACCCATATTTTTCAGCGCGTTAGCACATTCCAATCCCAATAAACCGCCACCCACGACCACACCTACTTTGGCTTGCTCGGCATAGGCCGACATCGCCTCTAAATCTTCGATCGTCCGATAGACAAAAGTTCCTGCCGTATCTTTACCGGCGATCGGGGGCACAAAAGGATAAGAGCCAGTGGCGATTACTAATCGATCAAACTCCACCTCTGCGCCCTGGGCCGAAATCACTTTCTTGCCAGCCCGATCAATTTTGGCAGCCTTGTCGCCCAAATAAACCTTCACTCCATGCTGGTCATAAAACCCTGGCTCTACTAAACTCAGGTCTTCAGCGCTTTGACCGCTAAAATAGCCACTCAAATTCACCCGATCATAGGCTAAACGCGGCTCTTCACAAAAAGTGATCAAATTCCAATCTTGGGTGGCACCAATTTCGATCGATTTCTGCAAAAACTTGTGGCCAACCATACCGTTGCCGACGACTACCAGATTTTTTTTGGCCATGGGAAATTGCTAGACGACTCAATGAAGGTTTGTGACATTTTTTCAGCCTGGAGCCGATTCAACAGTATCGTAGGATACAAAAAACCAATCATCATGCAATCTTTGCATAGTGCAAAAGTCAATACACATGAGGCCATGCCGCACTGCGCAACGATCTGAAGCCGCAAATCAAAGAATAAATCAATTCCCTTGGGGACTAACAGGAGCAACTTCTTGAGGTGCAGATGGTAACACCTGTGGGCTGCCGCCATTGCGCAAAGATTCATTCAGAGATTTTTCTTCGGAAGATAAAGTATTGTAAGAATTCACCAGCCGATTATAGGTGGTGATTTGTTGTTTCAATACTTGAATCTGACCATTATAAGAATTCACCTGCTGGTTAAAACCAACCAAGCGATTATTGTATTCTTCAGGATTCCCATTGCCAATACGCTCTAGCTGACGACGCTGTTGCTCAATATTGCCACCTTGTTCTTTGACACTTTGTTCTCGTCGATCGAGGTCGGCCTTCATGCTTTTGAGCTGTCGATCGATTACTTCGGCCTTGTTGACAATTTGAGCAAAGGTCTGCTCATTCCTTTGCGCCATGGCTACTACGGTAGCTCGATCGACAAAATACTTAGCATAGTGTTGTTCTAGCTTCGGGCTTAAATTGGGCACCTCCGTCCCCAAGAAAGAGTGCAGTTCACTGCTGACCTGCTCCGGGTTCCGGTTTCGGTAAATTTGAATCAGTTTTTTCAACCGAGGATTGTTTAAGCCATCAAAGACTCGAACTAGCTCCGCTCCAATTTCTTTGCGATCCCCTTCGGATAAATGACTGTGATACACCGCATGCAGCATTTCGTGAGCGGCAGTTACTTGCATCGTGCCAGCTAAACGCTTATCGGTGACTTTTTGAATGAAAATGCCCTTGCTAGATACATAGCAGCCCAAAATCACGGTTTTTTCGGTACTGTGGCTATCACATAATTTCAAACCCACTTTCTTGGCTTCGATCGTCGGGGTAGTCAAATAAAAAGCCCGTCGTCCATCCTCGCTCATATTGGCCTGTTTGGCTAGAGCGACCACTTCTGGTGGCGGTGTGTAACGGGCTAACTGCACGCTATCACGCACAAACTTACCCTGCCAACGAATCAGCAATAGAGCAGGCACAATTGCCCATACCAAATAACCAGCTAAACCAGATTTGTATCTCATTATTAATTATGCCACTGGATTAATTTTGAGGTTGACCACGAAACGTATATTACAGCTTATTTTGAGGGAATTCCCAAATTTTTGCCGAATCTTATCTTTAATTGATGACGATCAATTTGCATAATTGGCCACAAACGTGTTGGGTATATAATCAGTATCGAGTTATACCCCTTCAAAGCCAGGTACGTGGCCGAATGCGGTTAGCCCGATCGACCAAAGCTACTCTTTCATCTCCATTGCTGAGCCGAGCCATCGACCGCAACACCCTTTCCAATTCTTGGCGAGTATTTTTTTCTTCATGTAACCAAGGTGGCAACAGATGACCAGCCGGTAAAATAGCCCCAGCCTGCTTTACCTCTAGTGCCCGATGTAAAATTTGTTCCGACAATTGACAGCGCTCCAATTCACTAATTGGCATTCCGGGTAAAGCCTCCCTGGCGATTTGTAAATCTTTAAGACTAGGTGATCCATAGTCTTGGCCAATCATTAAATTCACCGCTTCTACCCTAGATTTAGGAAACAAACTAGCCGTTTGGGGGATTAAACTTAATATTTGCACCGCCTCTGATCGCTTTTGACTGGCATACAGGCAGCGTGCCAAGCCAAATACCGCCGTATGATAGCCCGGATCAATCTGACAGACCCGCTGATACAAACGACTGGCCACTGCATAGTCGCCATTTAGCTCCACAGCCATGGCCAAAGCTAATTTGGGAGCAATTTCACCCGGCAAATCTACATAGACAAAATTAAAACAGTTGATCGCTAACTGATAGTTTTGGTGGGCGAGGGCTGTGCGACCGCGATACCATGTTACTCGCCAATCCCAAGGATCGGTTTGTTCAATTTCTTGGAGATGCTTATTAATTTCTTTAAAATCGATATAGCCCAGATCTGTCTCGGATTTTGCTAAACGCAGCTTAGCCTCTATTGATCGGGGATACTTTTCAGCTAATTCTTTGCATAACTTATGCTGCTGATAGATATCACCACCAACATTCATCAAGTCTTGAAATGCTGAATCGGAGGCCAGCATTTGGTGCAGTGGCAAATGGCGATAGTCTGGAACTACTCGTGCCAATAGCTCACTACTATCAATAGTAGCCATCAAATCTCCTGCAAATAACTGACTTTTGAGTGGCTGTGCTGTATTAGTGTCGATCGCTACTGCTTCATGTAAAACGCCCAAAAGCTGGGAAGCCATTTCTTCGGCAGTTTGAAACCGATCATCTGGATGATCGGCAGTAGCTTTTACTAACCAGCGATACAGTGACTCATAGCGAATGAATACTGGTAAATTTCCGGGCAAAGTATTGCGATTAATACCACCAAAATCTGGAATAGTGGTTACTAAAATCGCCAAGGTTCTAGCAATTGTGAATAAATCGCTAGTAACCGTTGGCCCCGCTCCGGCCTCTGGCGCGCTATATCCCACTGTGCCATAGATATCTCCATCTGGGTCATCGATGCGTCGTACTCCACCCAGATCAATCAGCTTTACGTCGCTACCTTCTAACATAATATTGTCGGGCTTGAAATCGCAATATACGAAACCCTGTTGATGCAAATAACCAAAAGCACTCAAAATGCGGTGAATGTAGGCGATCGCCTCAGGTACTGGCAACATTCCGCGATTTTTGCGTAGCTCCTTGAGGGTTTGGCCACCCACATATTCCATAATAATTAAACCCGTATCTTGGTAATCAACGAAGTTATAGATCCCTACAATATTAGGATGTTTCATCGCTGCCAAAAACTGTCTCTCGGCTACCGCCACCGCAGCACTAGCCTGATCTGCGGTGTTTAATAACCCTTTTAATACTACATAGCGAGATAGCACTCGATCAAACCCCAAGTAAATCCAGCCTAAACCCCCGTAAGCGATCGCCCCCCGCACTTCATATTGCCCAGCGACCAAATCTCCGGGAGCTAAAGCCGCAATAAAAGAAAACTTTTGGCCGCACTTATTGCAAAAACCAGTTTCACGGCTGAGTGTGGCATTACACTTACTACAAAACCGCTTGTTTTCGGGCACCACTGCCTTAGCTAAAATCAATTTTTCTGGGTCAGATGAGGGCAATTCATTAATGGTCACTACACCGGCACCCAAAACTCGCCCGCGACTAGTCGTAGCACCACTGGGTCTGGAACCATGAATCCGCCGCGAACCCACCGAAGCCCGACCGATCGACATGGGCACCGATAAAGTACTGATTGCTGCATTGCTGGCAGTAATGCCACTGGTCAAAGGAGTAGATAGCACTACTCCTTTGACTGTGGCATGACCACAAAGATTGCAGCAGTCATCATCGATCGATCCAGTGCAGCCAGAACGTTGACATTTAAAATCAGCCATAAATCACAATAAAAATAATGTTCTATTGGCCAGACTGTTGGGTAATCCACTTACTAACCCACTCCAGATCGCTCTCAGCTAATGCTGGTATAGGTGGCTGTGAATAATCAATTACAAAGCCATAGCCCGATCGATCATAAATGCCATCTAGCAGCGATCTTCTGCTCTTAATGGCAGGAGAAAACAGGGGATTAAATTTTGTAAATTGAAATCATACAAATCTGCTTGGGGACGCTGCTCTTCAGCGCTGACCAAAATTCGATAATGGGTTGGGGTGAGGGCAAGTGCAACAATGCCCTGCTTAAAATTGGTACCCAGTTTTTCTATTTTATTACTAATCGTTCGCAAGAAATACGATCAGATAAAATGGTGGTTATGTTGCCATCTTTAATGGTAACAATGCCTTCAGGAGCAGCATCAAACTCAATAGAGCTACCAGGTAAAAGAAATCTCTCTAACCCACCAAATGCGAAAATCTGGAACTTATTAGTTGTGTTTCTATAGCAACATCTTAACATTTCTTTGTCCTCCATGAATAGACATCGTCAAATGATTTATTTCTTTCCCTTCTCCCAACGGGAGTGAGAATCTGCCCAAAATTAAACCAATCAATGGTACTTCCTCGCTCTAAATAAGAATTATGAACACTACAGCCTTAATTGGGGCAAAGCAATAAAGAAATTACACTTTGTTACCAACCCGGCACTTATGCATGAGTAATGCTAGTGTAACTCGATATCTCGATCAAGTCAATACTCATTCATTAATTAGACGTACTTTGAAATGGAAAACACCGAACGATTTAGATCTGTCCAGAGATTGCTTTTGTCACTAGACCAAGATGTTCACCACTTCTGCCTGAGCTAGAATAAGCACAGCTCTTCATTCACTTTGCCGCGATGCTGACTCCTAAACTTTCTTTGACAGGCTTGAACGCCGATCGATTTCGTCATCCTTTCGATCGAGAAGCCACTACCAACCTGAAACAACTACCTGGACTAGATTTCTTGGTGCGCAGTCTGCTGGGGCCAATGGTAGAAGACACCATGTACATGAACAACATCGCCTCCAGCGTGCAGCTTAGTGAACAGCAGCTTCCCGATATTTACCAGCTACTAGTAGAAGCCAGCCGCATTCTGGATTTAGAAACCCCTCAGCTCTATCTAAAGCAGCATCCGGCTCCTAATGCTTACACAATGGCCATGCGGGGTAAAAAGCCTTTTGTGGTCGTGCATACTTCCTTGGTCGATTTGTTAACACCGGCTGAATTGCAAGCCGTTTTTGCCCATGAGCTAGGGCATCTCAAATGTGAGCATGGGGTTTATTTAACTCTGGCTAATATCATGATTCTGACGGCTGGTAGTTTGATTCCTGGTTTGGGTCAGTCGATTCAGCAGCAAATGCTTCAATGGTTGCGCTGTGCAGAGTTTTCTTGCGATCGAGCAGCTCTGTTAGTTGTCCAAGATCCTAAAGTAGTTGCCAGTGTGTTGATGAAACTCTCGGGTGGTTCACCCGCTTTAGCTCCTTTATTAAACGTAGAAGCATTCTTGGCGCAGGCTAGAGCTTATGAAGAAGTCAGTGCTTCGGAGATGGGTAAAGCTATTCGCACAGCTCAGACTGCCCAGCTCAGCCACCCGGTTCCAGTCTTGCGGGCTAAGGAGATCGATCGATGGTCAGAAACAAATGAATATTATTCCTTGCTAAAAAGTCCAAGTACTGGTTATAATGGCAAAGCTATGAGTGAGGGCGGCTGGCGGAATTGGTAGACGCAGTTGACTCAAAATCATCCGCGAAAGCGTGCCGGTTCGAGTCCGGCGCTGCCCA
>JAYUSV010000519.1:0-10114 GCA_043755495.1 Synechococcales cyanobacterium | reverse complement strand
AATCTCGAATTTTAATCAGCCCCACACCATTATAAGCATAGCTATTTTGGCTATTTAACATCTGCCAATTTACTTGAGCATGATCTAAATTTACCTCTGAAAGTGTTTTACCCTGCCGATCGAACACTGCGGCAGTTACTGGAAAAACTATTTGGGTACATAGGTTTAACAGTGATAGGCTAGTACCGAGAAGTAACTTAAACAAATTTCAATCGCTTTCCTGTTATATGGATTGATACCGAAGATTTTAATGGCGTACATACATTGTAACATCCGACAATTCAGATACCCAGGTTGTCAGGACCAATCCACTTGGAGCAGCAAGACCTCCTCCGTTAAATCAGGTATTATCCCAGCACTGGTATTACTGGATGGAAATAGAAAGCAAAGCCCAATACCAAATAGGCCGCTAATAGCAAAGTACCTTCTAACCAGTTCGATCGACCATCAGAACTAATCGAGTTGGCGATCGCCACCGACACCATCACCGCCACCAACTCAAATGGATTGAAATCTAAATCCATCGGCTTGCCCAAGATCCAACCAGTCAACACCAGTACTGGTGCCACAAACAAAGCAATTTGCAAACTAGAACCAACTGCCACCGACACCGATAAATCCATCTTATTCTTCATCGCTACAGTTACAGCGGTAGCATGTTCAGCCGCGTTCCCAATAATGGGCACCAAAATTACCCCCGTAAACAAAGCGCTCAAGCCCAAAGCACTAGTCGCTTCCTCTAAACTAGAAACCAACAGCTCCGACTCCAAAGCCACCAGCAAAGTACAACCCAGCAATACCCCGATCCACAAGGGTAAGTTCACCGTATGTTCACCATCAGCAGCTAAATTTGCATCAGCCAAATCCTCAGGATCCATTTCTGCCAAACCCACATCATACAAATAGGTATGAGTTTTCATCGAAAACAGCAGGGTCAATCCATAGACCGCAATCAACACAAAAGCCACCGCTACCGAAAGCTTTTGGATAGTAGCCTCGTCGATGCCTGTAGAAGTGTAGTGAACTGCCGTGGGCAACAGCAGGGCAATCACAGCCAAATTCATACTAGAGGCATTTACTCTGGCCACCGTAGGCTGAAATTCTTGCTCCTTGTAACGCAGACCGCCCAGCAGCATGGAAAGACCCATGACTAGCAGCAAGTTACCGACGATCGAACCAGTTAAACTGGCTTTAACCACATCGACTAATCCGGCATTGAGAGCGACGATCGCAATAATTAGCTCAGTGGCATTGCCAAAAGTCGCATTCAGCAGACCACCCAAAGAAGGACCCATCACCACCGCAATTTCTTCGGTAGCGGTACCCATCCAGGCCGCCAAGGGAATGATTGCTAGGCAAGAAGTAATGAAAATTGCTGCTGCACTCCAATGCAAGAAGTGACCGGCGATCGAAATCGGGATAAATAATAGCAGGACAGACAAAAAATTCTTAAAGTTCATTGTGAGCAGGTAGAGTGCGGTGACAATTTAGGATACCGGATTCTACCTGCTTCTAATTCAGTGTTTCCACTAGGTTTCTGTATTTTCTTCTTTTGCTGGAGGAGCCTCATTAAAGCCCAAGCCATTTTCAGCCGCATAGCGATCCATAAAACGAATGAATCGATCCCATTCTGCCGGAGATTTAATCAGGTATATTGCTTCTAAGGCAGCAGGCTGACCATCTAAAAACTTGGCCTTCACTTCTCTGGTGACAATTTCACCTTCTTCGTCAATCATGTACAAGCCGGTCACAGCATCTACATCGTTACCACATAGCGCCTCGGGCTTATTGAAATACAAAATAGCTGTGCCCTCTTGGCCATTGCGCGACTTTGTTAATCTAATATCTGGCACTACCGGTTCGGTTCTGCCGCGTGCAAACTGCATTTCAGCCATAACAAATAAATATAAATAATTGTCAATAGTATCATTTACTCGTAATTTCAGGTATGGAGCTTGTCACAAAAAAGCGCCCCTCGTGGAACGCTGTGTCAAAATCAACTAGCAAAAATTAGTCTTCGGTAGCCGAAACCAAATCTTCTTCAATGATTTCTAGATCTTCTTCTTCTTCCACTTCGTCGGATGCTTCAACGGTGATGCCAGCAGCCTTAGCAGCCATGGCCTCACGGTACTTCTGAGCCATCTCTTCAGCCATTTCGTACACTCGATCGCGGTCTTTGATCATGTCGCCCGGTTCTGGCTCAAGCTGCTTAGTAGAAAGCGAAATTCGGCCTCTTTCAGCATCCAGATCAATAATCATTACCTTAACTTCGTCGTTCACATTGAACACGCTATGAGGCGTATCGATGTGGTCGTGAGAAATTTCGGAGATGTGCAACAGACCACTGACTCCACCTATGTCGATAAAAGCACCATAAGGCTTGATGCCACGTACTGAGCCAATTACTACTTCGCCTACTTCTAGACGGTTCATTTTGCGCTCTACCAGAGCACGACGGTGGCTGAGTACTAAGCGGTTGCGCTCTTCGTCTACTTCCAAGAACTTCAATGGTAGCTCTTCGTTGAGCAACTCTTCTTTAGGCTTGCGAGTGCTGATGTGTGAACCAGGAATAAAGCCGCGCAGACCTTCGATGCGTACCAGTGCACCACCTCGGTTGGTCGCAAACACCTGAGAGCGCACAGTAGCGTCCTCGGCTTGCAATTGGCGAACCCGTTCCCAAGCGCGCATGTATTCGATGCGACGGATAGAAAGAGTAAGCTGACCGTCTTCATTTTCATCGGTAAGAATGAAAAACTCGCGGGTTTCGTTCGATTGCAGCACTTCTTCAGGGGCATCAACGCGGTTGATGGACATTTCCTGAATTGGCAGATATGCAGCGGTTTTAGCACCAATATCAATCAGAGCGCCCCTGGGTTCTAGGCTAAACACCGTCCCGGCCACAATGTCCCCAGGGCTAAAGTGATAGTCGTATTTATCCAGTAGAGCAGCGAAATCGTCGAGAGTGAAGCCGATGTCGGCAGTTTTTTTCTGATTGACCATGCAAATTTCCTAAGGTTATTTTCTCCGTAGTTACTACGCCTCCTGCTGACTTTAAAACAAGTTGCAAATACTCGTGAAAGTCAACATAGCTCTACTGTTCCCCGCCTAAACGAGGTCTGAGAGTGAAGATTATAGAATCCAAACATCACATTGTACCACCTCTGCCCAGAAATAGGTAATTTAGGCTCATTTGGTTTGGTTTCATGGCAACAGCTAGATTGCCTATTTCTTTGGACTTGGCTGAACTGGAGTAGGCAAAGCAGGGCTAGGAACAGGCTCAGCTTTTTTGCCTTCACTGCAATAATTATTGATGCCATCTACGAGGTCTTTTTCGGGGCTGGCCACTTGTCGTAGATTCTCCATCCCTTTGGCAGCATCTGTGCTCTTTTTCTGGGCTTGGCTGGTCAAAATTTGCTTGGTAATTTGGCTGGAATTTTGGTACATGGTAGACAATTGGTTCTTAATTTCCAGCAGTTTTTCATCCCGCACATCCAAACCCATCATCTCTTTGGCTCCATGAGCAAAAGTATCGGCAGACTTGCTGGCACTGCTGGTATCACCTTTGATCCCAGTATCTGAAACTTTTTTGGCTTCGAGCACAATCTGATTATGAATTTTGATGATTTTCTGACATTGAGAGATTTTGCTTTCGCAGCTTGTCAGCAAAACCAAGGATATCGAGGCGAGAAGGGCAGAACGGAAGTGCAGCACAATGTTTTTTGAAAGAGATGAATGCTTAATAAAATATCCCAAACCGATGGACTTTTGCTAGTGGTTGAAACTATGGCTATCCGTTAAATTATTCAAGGAGCTGGAGTCGCCGTCAGCCAATTACGTCGAGCTTTAAAATATCCCCCTATTGCATCCAGAGCGATCGACAGGTAGAATGAAAAGCTGTGCTCAAACACCCTCGTAAAAATCATGGCAGCTCCTAAGAAAAAGACCTCTAAATCGAAGCGCGACAGTCGCAAGGCCACCTGGGTACGCAAAGCTGCTGTCCAAGCAGAACGCGCCCTGTCATTAGGCAAAGCAGTATTGAGTGGCAAGTCCACTAGCTTCATCTACATTGCTAAAACTGAAAAAGAAGACGAAGAATAACTAGCAGCAGTAATGCTCTGGTTCTGAAGCCTGCCTCCTGGATTAGAGAAGCAGGCTATTTTGGTAAATTTAGCTTTGGTGCAGTCGGCACATTTGCAGTCTTCACCGGCAGCATATTCCGGCTCTTGTTAATCGCTGTATCCAAACCGGGATGGTCGATCTGGGGTTTCAGCAAATCCATCGCCAAACCAGGAATCGGTGAATTGCTTACATAGTACTCAGTCACTTTATTTTTCTTTACCCGCACCTGCCAGGGAGCATTTTTTTCACCCTGCGAGCGAGAGGTAAACACCACCTCTCGCTCGGGTGCTTTCATCTTAATTACCACCCGAGGAAAATCATCTCGGCGCACAAACTTCGGCTTGTATTTTTTCGAGGCCACCAACGGCGCTTCAGCCAACTTATCTAAAAACTGCTGAGTCAGAGCTGCCGGTATCACAATCTTTTTGCTGTACTGCTGATGAATGTTGTAGCCACCATAGCCGCCGATCGCAAAATGGCCATCGCCAGTCAGAGCAGTATTTTCGAGCTTAAACCGATAATGCCGGACGATCGGCGTGATATCTGAATACCCATTCCAGTCATTTTCAATCTCTACAGTCGTAGTACTGTTTAAGCTACCTACCGGCCCACTGGGTTTACCCTCAGGTGAACGGTTGTTATCATTCATTTTCACTGCAATACCAGAGAGATTGCAGCCCCACAACAAAAATGGCAGTAAGAAAACAATAAAATTTCTGGGCATAGATGAACGACTGTCAGCAACTGTTCCCATCTTAACTTCCTGCGGTGATTCAAGCTATTTTCTACTACCAGCAGAATTTTGCCAATTCCACCGAATTCTTGTTTTTGGCTAGAAATCAAAATAAATGTAAGGTGAACCCTGACCGGGCAACACCAGCATCCATACCAAATAAAACGCTGCTGGAATCAAGAATAACTTTACGCCCCAACCCAGCTCCAGCTTCTGCACCCGTCGCCAATAATAAATACCCGCAGTTACTAAGCTTAAAGCCAACAAACAAGCCAACATCTGGCCATTATCTAACTTCACCCCCGCCTCAATTAACTTGCCCGCAAATTGGGCATCAGCAGGCTTGCCCCATAGGTTTTGCAACACCAAGGTTGAGTTGGCCAGTTTTGGTAGCCGGAAAAACAGCCAAGCCATAAACACAAAGGGCTGAGTTAAAAGCCAACCTAAGAACTTGCCCGATCGACTTTCCCAAAAAGCTTGTACCGCCAAATTCTTAGCTGAAAAATGAGCCGTCAACCGATGAATCACCAAAGCCAACCCATGCACAATGCCCCAAACCAAGAAACCCCAATCGGCACCATGCCAAATACCAGCGATCACCATAATTGCTAGCAAATTCAGACAAGTCCGTTTTAGCCCCTCATGAGAGCCACCTAAGGGGAAATAGATATAATGGCGCAGCCAATCACCCAAGGTCATGTGCCAGCGTCGCCAAAAATCGGCAATATTAGTGCTGAAATAAGGGAAATTGAAATTCTCGGGTAGCTTAATGCCAAAAAACAGCGCAGTACCCCGGGCGATATCTACATAGCCGCTGAAATCGAAATAGAGCTGCCAACCATAGGCAAACAGCGCCAGCCAGAGGTCTAAACTCCCTGCCCGCTCCAAATTATTAGGATCCCAGACCAGGTTGACATAAGTACCTAAACCATCGGCAATCCAAGTCTTTTTCACGGCTCCACAGGCGATCGACCACACCCCTTCGACTATGATTTCAATCGTTGGAAACTTCAGGGTGTTGAGCTGCGGCGAAAACTCATGATAGTGGGTGATTGGTCCCGAGATTAGCTTTGGGAAAAAAGCCTTGTATGCGGCATATTTCAGCAGATTCCCAGTTGCCGGACTGCCTTTGTAAACATCTACTAAGTAGGCGATTGATTCAAAAGTCAGAAAAGAAATCCCCAGCGGCGGCAAGATATTACTGCGATACCAGGTAGCTGCCAGCTCCAAAGCCGGAAAACCCAGACCGGCAAAAGTGGTCAACAAAAATGGAATGTATTTAGAACCCAATAACAGCAGCACATTAAAGGCAATCCCAAAAATCACTACCCGCTTACGTTCGGCCTTGTTGCGGGGCAAAAAGTACAGTTCACCCTGCTCTCGCAAATTATTGCGAGTCGATCGATATTCAATAATTTGGCTTTCTAGCAGTAGCTTGCCAATCCAAAAGTTCACAAAAATAATTGTCCCCAACACGCTCAGATTTAAAATCAGCAGCAAGGGTGGGCGATCTTTGTAAAACAACGAATAGAACAGCAAACTAGAGATCACGATCGTCCATAATTTGCTCTGCTGGCTATCGTTGCGCCAGTAGAAAAACAAAGTACCCGCTAAAAACAGGGCATAGAGCAGCGAGATAAAATTCATTTGCTAATTTTGCCAGAAGCAGCAGCGATTATTTGCCAATCGATCGGAGCAGTGCGGGCTAAATAAGTTGAAACCTGCTGGGCACCAGCACGGTTCAGGTGGCTAGGGTCGGAGTACAAGCTGTAATCTTGCATCCATAGCCCCACCAAGTCCACAAATTGCAATTTACCAGCACCAGCGAGAGTCTGCATATATTGCTTAAAGGCCAGCTCATATTTTTGGCGAGTGTTATCTAAATATCGATCAGACAAAGGCACATTTACAAACACTAACGGAATCTGCTGGCGCTGCAAGAATTCCACTGTCTGACGAGTCGCCGCATCTTGGTTGCCAGTAAGATTAAAGTTAGCGTAGTCGTTATCACTATCCCCGGAGACTTTCAGATATTTTTGATAGTAGGTACTCGGTTCAAACTCGGCTCCCAATGACAAAAATCCCGATTGATTGATCGCCTCGGCCTCCACCAATTCTGCTGCCGATCGCACTCCTAACAAATGGGGTGGCACAGCCTGCAATGATTGATGTAGTCGATCGCGCCTTCCATAAGCCAGCGAAGCCTTGGCTAAAGTATTATTCAAAAAACTATCCACTGCCGCATAGCCATTGATAATAAATGGCTGAGACTTAGCAATTGCGGCTCCCTCGTTGCCCGGTAACTGTTGGAAACCACGAGAATCAGCGATAGTGGCATAAGTGCGATCCGATCGACCATCATTAAATGCCCTTGCTCCATCCGCCCAAATCACCAATTTTGGTAACTGCTTGGGCTGTAGTAGTCTTCGTAGCAATAAATCTACCACTCGTGCAGTAGCGCCGTTAATCCCAAAGTTGTAAACTCGAGCCTTAGCGTAGCCTCTGATAGCCAGCTCTTGCTCTAAGACCTGTGGATCAATACCACGCATTGCTCTAGAGCTACCGACAATCAATACTTCTGGTGTTCCTTTGGTAGCACAGAGTTCTTGATAGGCAGCCACTTTTTCATCAAACAAGGTATTGCCATAGCTCAGGAGTGATTGACTAGCTGGTGTGCGGGCGATGGGTGCTTTAACTTGTCGAGACAATAAACGTCCGCTGATATCCAAACCCATTACCAACAATAAGCCAGCTCCTAACCAAGACCAGAGAACTTTGCGAGATAAAGCGTTCGGTGGACTAGTCGCTAGTCGTAGCCACCCTTTACGAAACAACCAGTCTTGCCAGTTAGGGGTGGTGGGCTGAATAGGCAGACCGGTAGTGTGGCTGGGCAACTGGGGAATTTCCACCCCAAAATCAATGCCATGATTCCACTTGGTAGCCTGTTGACCAGAAATACGCCCATGGATTCTTACCCCCAAAATATTTGGTAAGGCAATTTGACCGAGCACCTTAGAAATGGGGTCTACAATCTGGCTTTCTAAAGGACAAACAGGGGCTTCGCTCATAATATGCAGTAGGCCCTTGCGCTTCAGCAGCGAAATACCAATCCCGCCATTGATAAAAGTTCGATCGATGTCTGGATTCAGCAGCCTTTGTAAAATAAATCTCAGAGCCTGCTCATCACCCTGCTGCGCCAAGGCCAAGGCTGGCATGGTGTAGCGCACATCTTTAGCACCGGGTAAATCTAGCCAATGTGTCCAGAAGGGCGATTCATCTTCTTTTGGTAGCCCATCAGACATGGCTTTTACACCATAGATGGTTGCGCCCTGAATGCCCTGAGGTGAAATTTGATTTAACAGGGGTAAAACGCAGTCGATCGCCTGTTGCTTATTAGGAAACTGCACAGTGTTACCCCGCACACAGCAAAACAAATGCAGTCGCCAGTTTTTTAAGATGCCGGAAACCTGTAAGCCGTTGCGCCAGAGCACTGCATTGACCAAACGAGTAATGGCCTGAATATCTCCCCAGGCAGCCCAGTGGTGGAGCAAAACTAAAGGTGGAGTGAGATCAATCCGCAATCGCCAGTCTGGATCGGTCATACCGGCCGCTACACAGCGAAACACTGCATCGGTAAAATCTGGGAGATCGATTGATCGCAGTTGGTGCGCCAAATCTTCGGCTAACAGTGAATAATCGAGGCTGCGACGCGATTCACAGCGCACCCAGAGCCGTTTGGTTAAAGGAATATTCCAAGATTTGACTTGATTTGATCCTACATCTGCCAGCGGCTCTACTATTTGAATTGAAAACTTAAAACGCACGCCAGCAGGCCGCAAAACCTGTCCCAGGGAATCAGATAACTCTCTGCGGAGGTGCTCATCTGGGTCAACTAAGTTTTCGACCAGTTCCGTCGGTTCGGGTTCAATAAAATCGCTCAACTCTCACCTCAAGACTAACTTTTTCTAACCAACTCATCATTATTCTCACTCAAGATCATCACGCCCGGATTATGGTTTAAAATTAGGGCTTTAAAGCCATTAGTCATAGACGTGAACTGTTCAACACAGCGTCGATACTGTATGATGAGTCCTGGCATTCAGACCTACGGTATCGTGGAAGTTGTCAGTGCCCAATAACAGATATTACCAGCGACCGTCCGCCAATGGTTATTCTTATAGGTCAGAGGCGCTGCAATATCGATTGCCCAAATGATTGTCCAGCTTAAGTTCACTGAAATTTGAGGTCTATCCATTGTTTTTAGATGACTCCAACCACGCTAATGAAGCCGATCAGCCGATCGGTCGCACTCCAGTAAAGCTGCTGGTCAGCATCGCTACGGTGCCTGCCCTGGCCGCAATCGTCGGTTTACAAGCCATATTGCAGCAAGTTCAAGCCCTAGCCAACAACAGTGAAGAAATTTTTCGGGGCGATCGACTGCCTCTGTTGCCTTTCCCGGAACCCGCAGAACAGCCTAGCTCTCAACCTCTTAGCTAGAGATAATAATCATGGGTCAGCAACTTCAACCGTTCCCGATCGAATCAATGGCGACAACTTCTCCTCACAATTCCTTGCAGCAGTATATACAGTTTGTTGAAGATCTCTGGAAATCGGTTTTGGCTGATGAAGCCTACGGTTCTCAGCTCATCAAGTTATTAGAACAGTTGCGCGATCTTTCTTCTCCCGAAGGACAAGCCACCGAATGCAGCATCCATACCATCATCGCTGAGCTAAAGCTGGAAGATGCGGTAAAAGCCGTGCGCGCTTTTGCGCTGTATTTTCAGCTTATTAATATTGTGGAGCAGCACTGTGAACAAAAAGATCGACAGTCTTTTCTGCGGAATGGTCAAAAGGTCAATCAGCTAGAGCGTTCTTTGAGTAAATTAAGTCCTGACCCAGATACTTTTCAGGCATTATTTGCTTATCTGAAACAGGTTAATGTCCCGCCAAATATGATCGGAAAGCTGTTGGCAAATCTGGATATCAATTTGGTATTTACTGCTCACCCTACCGAAATTGTGCGCCACACCATTCGGAACAAACAGCGGCGGATTGCTGGTATTTTAGAGAGCCTCGATCGACAGACCAATGATCCTAGCGAACTGATCAACAGCGATGCCTGGGAAGTAATCCGGTTGACCGAGGCTCTGCGCGAAGAGATTCGGCTGTGGTGGTTCACCGACGAAATCCACCAGTTTAAGCCCTCGGTGTTAGATGAGGTTGACTATACTCTTCATTATTTTGATGAAGTATTGTTCGATG
>JAYUSV010000518.1:0-3316 GCA_043755495.1 Synechococcales cyanobacterium | reverse complement strand
CGCGCATGTGCTGCATAATTTTGACAATCTGAGTCACGGTCTTGCCCTGGCCAAAGATCACTTCCGGGAAACCCGTGCGGGCTTGGCGAGTGCGATCGATCTTGGCAAAGTCGCCGATCTGACTGTATCCTTGGATTTTTTCCTGCGCCAGATCTGGTGAGATGTGGCCAGTAGCGACGGCCTGCAAAATTTCGACGAGTGATTCATCCATGTTTAATCTTTTAATAAAACAAATACACTACCTTGGTTGCCCCGACTGATCCGCATGGTTGCATCTAAATAGGTGGTATCTAGCCAACTATCAGTATTGGTGCTTTTGATCGGGAAATCAATTGCGGGTAGACCGTTGCCACTGTTGAGTCGATCGATCCAAGTAGTCGGCGATTGGTAATCTAACATTTTTTGCAACCCGGCAATCGATCGGACAAAATTTACTTGCACTCGTTGGGCGTTGACTGGAGCAAACTTGGCGACTACGCTTACCAGACTGCTGAGATAGGGCAAGCTGTTGACCTCGGCAATGTTGTAGACGCTGCTAGTATCGGTGCGGATGCTTTGATAAATGTTGCCGAGCTGAGAAAGGGGAATACGTCCTAAATTTAAGAGGCTGCTGCTGGTGGTGTAGATTAAGCGCCAGTCGCCGTTGAGTAGTGTGGGACATTCTACTGGGTTAGGGATGGGGTTGAAGGCTTCGGTGCGGGTAATGAGAGTATCGATCGACTGTTTTTCGCTGTCAGTGGCGGTTAGCCCCCGGTTTTTGGTGGCCAGGATGCCTAGCAGGTCTGTTTTGGCTGTCATGTGGGTAGGATCAATATTGGCTAGGACAACTCTCCGATCATAGACTAAATCGATGGGATACAATGTTCTGCAATAATCTATCAAAGTATTATTGGGATGCGCTATGATGCCACGGAGTTTTCGGAGGCAGTTACCGAAGTTTTGGCCTATGGGACTGCGGTGAAGCTGGATTCTTAAGAGTTGAAGGGTTTGGGGTTAAATAACTGAAGAGATGAAAACTATGGCAACCACCTTGGCAATTTCTAAACATGTTAATAGCTTGCAAGAGATAGAAACAAAGTTTTCTGCCCAGCAAACTACTAGCGATGGGTTTTTCACTGAATGGTATGAAGACCTTCCTGAAATAACTGAACTAGAAAAAGAACGCTGCGATCGAATTAAGGAACGCTATCTTTATCATCGACATCGTGGCCATATTGGTGAAGGAATTGTCAATCAAATCGTGATTACGCCTTTACTAGAAATGGCCAAGTTATACGATCCACCCTTTGACATTGAATCAGAATATCCGGTGCAAATTGAAGAAACAGAAATGGAGGAAGATCAAGAGGTTATTTACCAAGGTAAAATTGACACTCTGGTAATTCAGGATAGTCTTTGGGTGTTGGTCATCGAGACCAAGGGGAAATCTTTTAGCATTGAGGCTGGCATGGCTCAGGCACTTACTTATATGCTAGTTAGTCCCAATCAATCTCGCCCTACTTATGGATTGGTTAGCAATGGGGGTTTTTCGATTTTCGTGAAAGCTGTACAGGATAAGATTGTTCAATATCAGTTTTCTAATGACTTCTCGCTCTACAAGCAAAAAAATAATGAGCTTTTTGATGTCCTCCGCATCCTCAAAAAAATCTCTCAGCTATTCTTGACCAATTTGTAAGCTTATTGAATGTAGTGCTATGAATAAAAAATCTTTGAGTGAAAGCGACATTTGTGCTAAATACATTACGCCTGCTGTGATCCAAGCTGGCTGGGATGAAGCGACGCAGTTGCGCAGAGAAGTCTACTTTACCAATGGGCGAATTATTGTGCGGGGTAAACTTGTCACTCGGGGTAAAGCAAAGCGGGCAGATTATGTGCTTTATTATCAGCATCTGCCGATCGCAATTATCGAGGCCAAGGACAATAATCACACGGTTGCTGATGGAATGCAGCAGGCTCTGAACTATGCCACTACATTAGATATTCCTTTTGTGTTCTCCTCCAACGGTGATGGTTTCGTTTTTCATGACCGAACCGGCTCTAGTGAGTTACTAGAAACCGAGCTGACCTTGACTAATTTCCCTACTCCGCAGGATTTGTGGGCGAAGTACCGAGCTTGGAAAGGTTTGGCTCCTGACCAAGAAAAGATGATTTTGCAGCCTTACTATGACGATGGCGGCAAGCAGCCGCGCTATTATCAGCGCAATGCAATCAACCATACGATGGAGGCGATCGCTAAGGGGCAGCAGCGAATTTTGTTGGTGATGGCTACGGGCACGGGTAAGACCTATACTGCTTTTCAGATTATTTGGCGGCTGTGGAAGGGCAAGCAGAAAAAACGTATTTTGTTTTTGGCCGATCGAAATGTGTTGATTGACCAAACCATGGTGAATGATTTTCGGCCATTTGGGACGGCGATGGCGAAGCTGAGTACTTCAGCTAAAACTATAGAGCGCAAAGATGGCAGCAGTATCGAGATACCTTTAGCGATCGACAAAAAGCGGCGCATTGATGCATCTTATGAGGTCTATTTGGGGCTATATCAGGCACTGACTGGGCCAGAAGAACGCCAAAAACTGTTTCAGGAGTTTTCGGCAGGCTTTTTTGATTTGATTGTGATTGATGAGTGTCATCGGGGCAGCGCAGCGGAAGATTCGGCTTGGCGAGAGATTTTGGACTATTTTGGTGCTGCTACTCAAATTGGTTTGACGGCTACACCAAAAGAAACCAAATATGTTTCCAACATCGATTACTTTGGGGCAGCCGTTTATACTTATTCGCTGAAGCAGGGCATTAGGGATGGTTTTTTGGCTCCTTATAAAGTAATTAAGGTGCATTTAGATGTGGATGTGGCGGGGTACCGACCCAAATTAGATGAGGCGGATAGTCGGGGGGAAATGATTCCTGACCGAATTTATAATGTCAAAGACTTCGATCGGGTATTGGTGATCGATGAGCGCACAAAGCGTGTGGCTAAATGGGTTTCGGACTACTTGAAAGAGAGCGGCGATCGCTTTCAAAAAACCATTGTTTTTTGTGTGGATATGGAGCACGCGGCGCGAATGCGGCAGGCGTTGGTGAATGAGAATGCTGATTTGGTGGGGCAAAACGATCGGTATGTGATGCGAATTGTAGGAGAAGATGAGTTGGGCAAAGCGCAGCTCGATAATTTTATTGATCCAGAGTCTCGGTATCCGGTGATTGTGACTACTTCCCAGCTTTTATCGACGGGGGTAGATGCTCAGACTTGTCGGTTGATTGTGCTAGAGCGAGAAGTGGGTTCGATGACCGAGTTTAAGCAGATTGTGGGGCGGGGAAC
>JAYUSV010000517.1:0-3325 GCA_043755495.1 Synechococcales cyanobacterium | reverse complement strand
TTGGCTAACTCTTCTTTGGTTATTGGACGACCAGCGCCGACGATATCGGCTTCGCCCTTACCTAAAGCTTCAAGTCCTTGGCCGGTACTGGTATAAGTTGGAACAACTTCAGAGTCAGAAAACTTTTTCTTAAATGCTTCTTGAAGACCTTTGTTGACACCCTCTAAGCTTTGAGAGCCGCCAACTTTGACTTTTGTGTCTTTGGGCAGCGAATCGGGAAGAGGAAACTTAGTTGCTTCCACCGCTGCTTGTGCTAAAACTTTCGGTGTTGCTGCCACAAGCCCTGCCAGGAGGGATAGTGCTACTACCGAACTCGTTTGTATTTTCATTGTAGTAAAAGTAGTAATAACAAGGTCATTTGGATATCGTCACTGATTAGATTTTTCATAATCTATATGACTAACCAATTATTTCTCAATCGAGAATAAACATAGAGCATAACCCTGCTGGTTTGCAATAGCTTGGCAGCCTACCCTAATTCTAGATAGGCTTATACCTACTGCCAGACATTGTAAACGTAGATTTGAAAATTTTTGTCCTTGACGCAACATATTTTAGGATTTTTACTGATTTCACTGACAAATGAGTGATCAAATCACTGACAAATCGATATTCTCAATCTTCCATTCTGTAACCCAGTTCTGCTAAGCGTAGCCGGGACTGCCGCCACTTCGGCTGAACTTTGACAAACAGCTCTAAGTATACCTTTCCAGCAATTAGCTTCTGCATTTCTGCTCTTGCCCCACTGCCGATCGACTTCAACATTGCCCCAGCTTTGCCGATCAAAATTCCTTTCTGAGAATCGCGCTCCACATAGATGGTAGCCAGCACTCGGGTAATTTTGGCATCTTCTTGCACCCGATCGATGGTCACGGCCACCGAGTGGGGCACTTCTTCTTTGGTAGAGAGCAAAATTTGTTCTCGGATCAGCTCGCCCATGATGAAGCGCTCTGGCCGATCGGTGACTAAATCGGGAGGATAGTAGAAGGGGCCAACTTCTAGTCGATCGATCAGCATATCTTGCAGCTCAGCCACCCCAGTTCCAATGAGCGCCGAGAATTCACAAATTGGCCAAGGATGTTCGCCAATTAGCTCCCGGTAACTGTCTTCAATGCTGTTGCGCCGATCTGCTGGGGCATTGTCAATTTTGTTTAAGCCTAAGATAATTGGCGTAGGTGAATTGGCTAATAAGTCCGCAATAAACCGATCTCCACCCCCGGCTTTTTCACTACCATCTACCACAAACAACACCACATCTACGGCATCGATCGCTGATTGAGCATTGTGCACCAATACTTCTCCGAGGCGATGATGAGGCTTATGGATACCGGGAGTATCTACTAGAATAATTTGCGCTCGATCGGTGGTCAAAATCCCCTGTAAGCGATTGCGAGTCGTCTGAGCTACGGGAGAAGTGATCGCTACTTTTTGACCGATGAGCTGATTCATCAGGGTCGATTTGCCTACATTGGGGCGACCGACAATACCCACAAAGCCTGATCGAAAGTCTGGCGGTGCCACCGGCAACAGCTCAAAACTTGCTAAATCTGCGAGAGGAGTAGATTCTGACATCGGGCGAACACTGATATGGTCTGTGTGGCTTAGCCTACCACAAGCTTTGAGTGGATAGTTGAGACTGGAGAATTGGCAGTTGGCAGTGCTTTTTTAGCCCACCGCTACCATGCAAAAATAATAGATATTTGATAGGGGGTTTTTTAGCCTGCCTCACCATCAAATATCTACTATTGACTAAGCCTAAACTGTCATAATGTCTTTTTGCTTGTCAGCTAAGACTTTTTCGACGTTGGCAACGTACTTGTCGGTGAGCTTTTGGATCTTTTCTTGGAGATTTTTAGACTCATCTTCTGAGATTTCGCTGCTTTTTTCTTGTTTCTTGACCTCATCGATACCATCGCGGCGGATGTTCCGAATAGAGACTTTGCCTTCTTCTGAATACTTGGCAGCCTGTTTGACCAGCTCCTTGCGGCGCTCGGTGGTCAGGGGCGGAATATTCAACCGAATAGAGATGCCGTCATTACTAGGAGTTAAGCCAATATCTGAAAGCGAGATTGCTTTTTCGATCGCCCCTAAGCTGCTCTTGTCAAAGGGCTGAATCATGATGGTGCTAGCATCGGGCGTATTAATATTGGCCAGCGACTTGAGGGGAGTAGGGCTGCCGTAATAGTCGATCGCCACTCGATCGAGCAAGCTAGTGCTGGCTCTACCGGTGCGAATAGTATTAAAAGATTTTTGAGTGGCCTCTACAGCCTTCTGCATGTGGCCTTCTACATCAGCGAACTTCACAGGAACCTCCAACAATAGTACCAATTTTTTCTCCGGCGATCACTCGCCGGATATTTCCTTGTTCGGACAAGTCGAACACAATAATAGGAATATCATTTTCTCGACACATCGCGATCGCTGTGCTGTCCATTACGCGCAAATCTGCGGTGAGCACATGAGTATAAGTCAGGCTCTCGTAACGTTTGGCGTTAGGGTTCTTTTTGGGGTCTGAATCATATACACCATCAACTTTAGTGGCCTTGAAGATCACCTCTGCATCGATCTCGGCAGCTCTTAAGGCAGCGGCAGTATCGGTGGTGAAAAAAGGATTTCCTGAACCGGCTCCAAATATTACTACCCTACCTTTTTCCAAGTGGCGAATGGCGCGTCGGCGGATATAAGGCTCTGCGACCTCTTGCATCGCGATCGCTGTCTGGACTCTAGTGGGGACGTTTTTTTGCTCTAAGGCATCTTGCAAGGTAATAGCATTCATTACAGTAGCAATCATGCCCACATAGTCGGCGGTGGCTCTTTCCATGCCTTTGGCAGAAGCTTGTACACCCCGAAAAATATTGCCGCCCCCCACCACGATCGCCACCTGCACTCCGCTCGCCACCACGTCAGCTACTTCTTGGGCGATATTTTGGACAATGATCGGATCGATGCCATAGCCCAAGTCGCCCATAAGCGCTTCACCGCTCAATTTTAGTAATACTCTTTGGTAGGCCATCGCTCTCTCAAGATAAGTTCCCAACCAAAGATATCAGAGATTGGAACATTTGGTGGATGAGTACCCGAAACATCTTTGTGTATTTAAGGTGGTCTGTTAAAGATAAAGTTATTGATGTTTTACCGCAAAACATCGAATCTATTGCGTAACATCAAAGTAGAGAACTCACACGAGATAGTATGCTAGGTAATCGTGGATTAGGGATTGTGAAGATCGGGACGTTAGCAGCCTTCCTCTGGCCAACGCTGATGATTTTCAGTGAAGAGTTGGCCATATCAGTGGATCCAGTCAGTATCTCAAAATCTGTCAAAC
>JAYUSV010000516.1:0-10162 GCA_043755495.1 Synechococcales cyanobacterium | reverse complement strand
GCTCTAGTTCCGTTGGTGTCATTGGTGTGTCCTCCTTCGCTTCCTAGCTTATCACCATCAAAGCACCCTCTATCTCTTCTGACCTGAATACTTACGCTCAGATTTCAGCGAATTCTGAGGGCAACATGGCTTGGCTTAGTTTTGACCAATATTCTGAAAGGACAGTATTTTGTGCGGTTGAGTATGAATATTTGCCTTGACGAATCTCTTGTATTTCACTCAATATTGATGCTGAGTTTGAGCTATTAATCAGTGATGAAAGCAAAGCTTCTGCTGCCCTACAAGCATTCCGACGTTCATGTACTAAGTTATCACGGTCATTTAGACCAAATATCTTAATACACATTTCTCCTCGGTCACTGATTCCAATCATTAGACCTGTTGACGTGTCAACTGTTAAATGTTGAGATGGATTATCCTCATCATTATCGCTAGCGGGATTAATTAGCATTGGTTGCTCGTTGATAGTGTCATCTGGATTTTGGGCATGTTGACCAATGACCGGAAATCGATTGCGTTTACCCATTTTTTTCTCATCGTCTGATGTGGGCTGGTTGCAAGCAATGCAAGCAGGTAATAAATTTTTCCAATCATAAGCGAGCCAATAGTACCCAGGATGATTGATCAACTCATGATGTTCATTTGTTACTTTGCCTTTTGGTCGGAAATGTTCAATATCTCCATGCTGAAGTCCAAGGATTGGGGATTCACAATAAGCACATTTGCCATAAAACGGGCTGTTTTTACCAAGAAAAAATTCTTTTCGCCTTTTATATAACTTACTAAATTCATTTGGGAGTTCTTCCCCTTTAGTGATTAAATCATGTAATTCATCTGTGGCTTTTTTACAATCACATAGCCAGCGTTGCCATTTTTTATTATCAGGTGGCTGTAGGTTAATTTTTCTCATTTCTTCAGTCTTCTGGATGAAATAATGCTTGCAATTGTTTTTTTGTTTCTATGTCGACCATTTCAGGCGAAACATTAGTGATCGTACTATGTAATGCTGCCTTAACTGCTTTTTCGATCGATTGTTCAACTGGGCTTTCACTGTTGCTGAGCCTACTCTGTACGATCGGTCTTAGTTGTTGCAACTCGGCTTCCTCCTCATTGTTACGAGTTTTTTTGCCAAGGAGTTTGGTATATCGATCGACATCATCATGGCTGCGTTCATTGCGGGTAGTGTATAGACCAAAAGCATCGGAGGTGAGCACTTGGTCGGCGCGTTTACCAGCAACTTGTTCTTTATCGATGACTTTAAGGCTGATTTCGTTTTCTTCGTTTCTTTCGAGCTTCAGCAACATGCTTTGATCTACGTCGGCGATGCCAGCGGCGACTAAAGGGGTGTGGGTGCTGGCGATAATTTGGGTTTTAGGAAATTGCTGGCGAAGGCGCTGCACGATATGGCGCTGCCAACGGGGATGGAGGTGCTGTTCGATTTCGTCGATGATCAGGATGCCGCCGATGTCGGGGTTGCCTAGGAGTCTTTCGGCGTGGAGGAGCCAGCCGATGAAGTCGAGTACCCAGATGGTGGTGCTGCGGTAGCCGTCGCTGAGGTTGTGTAGGGGCATTCTGCCCCATGGGCCATCTATTTCTAAGCCGCGTGTGGTGAAGTGGATGGCGTGGGTTTGAAGATCGAGCATGAGGATATTAAGGAGTTTTTCTTCGAGGATGGAGTGAATTTGGGGGTTTTGGCGCAGGTAGCGGAGGGAGATGAGTTCGGGGTTTTGCAGGGAGGTTTGGTGATCGAAGAGTGATTTGACGGCATCGATCGCTTTGTATTGTTCGTAGCTGGTGTCGGCTTGCTTCGATCGATAGGCTCCGTAGCCACAAACAAATATATCAGCCCATGGAAAGTTTTCGGCGGGCTGGGTTTTTTGCCGCACAATCTCTGGGGCATCTTCAGCAACTTTATAAATGGTAGTAGTAATAGTGTATTTTTTGCGTTTAAATTGGCTTTTTTCACGTAAATGGATGATGATACGGCCTTCTTTTTCTCCTTTTTTAATGAATTCTCCACTCGATTCAGCTATTTTGATTAAAGCTGCTGCATCACTTTCGTTGCATAAGCCTAAGACAAGGCTCTTAAGCAGAGTACTTTTCCCGATCGCGTTGTCGCCCAAAAGCATTAGCCAAGAGCCGTGCTCTTGTTGCTGAGTTAAATTAACGACACAATGTTTGAAACATTTTATATTGTATATTTCTATCTTTAAAATATTCAGTTCCTTCAGCTTTTTCAACTTAAAGGATGTTTCTGCAATTACTTTACGAATTCCTTGGATGATGCTCAAAAAAGCTTCGTCTCTATTTTCCCATTGTGTTACTGGTCGAGAATTAGTAGGCAAAGATGAAAGATTACCAACCAGGGACGCACGCCAATCAGTTGAACGTAAAATAACTGGAATCACTCGTGCTTCCTGAGTCTCATGTCTTTCCATGGCTCGCCGTAACTCTCTTCCATAGAAATAGTCAGAAGCCATAAAATCTGCACTTATTAGCAATAGAATAATATCAGCTCTGTCTAAATTACTTTCGATTCCTTTTTCCCATTCACTCCCAGCCTCAATCTTTCTATCATGCCAAATATCAATGAGTCCTTGTCTTGCTAAAATCCCAAGATGCTTTTCAAACTCATTTAGCAAACTTTCATCTTTACTAGAATAAGAAATGAAAACTTTAATCTTTCTTTTTGTATTTGTGTCTTTTGGAGATTCTAATCTTTTATCGCTTGATAGATCAGATAGTTGTAACTTAGCCAGGACTTCAAAGGCAAAGGCACTAGCATTATTTGCCGCTAATTTTTGGTATTCCGCTTGGTTAACATGGTTTTTTTTATCGATCAGATCAGATATTCCTCTGATTACCATTGTTGATATCTGGTGATTTGCTCGTGCTGCCTCAACAAAACGAAACCCCTCCATTTCTACAGCCACCGCGTCTTCATAAGTTGATCGCAAAAACTTAAACACTTCCGATTTTGTAAAAGATGCAACTTTGTCTCCGGCAGCGATCGGAGCCACGAAAACTCTAGGTGTTAAACTAGAATCATCTAGCCTCTTCAACCAATTATCTTTTCTAGCTTCTGCTCTAGCTCTTTGTTCTAAGCTATAAGCCGATAAGCCAATTTCTGGTCTAGGCTTAAAATCTTGTTCGCTTTTACCTGACTCGTAACCATAAATTTTAGTACTAGCAACAACATCACCCAATTCCACATCTTTAATACCTCCAGCTATCCCAACAAATAAAATAACATCCGGTTGAAAACACGCGATTGATCGTTCGACTTCCACTGCTGCACCAGCATTACCAGCGCCAACTTCCACGATGCCGATTTCCCAGTTTTGATATTCAGCCGCAAAGTCTCCGCGCTCGTACACTGTTCCATTCGTGTGAACTACTTCTTGCAAATTTTTTAGATGTTTACGAACCGCTAAGTACTCCACAGGCAAAGCTGTTATTATGACTGCGCAAAGCATATGTTTCCTCGATTACGTTTGCTTAAAGGTGCTGTAATCTGTTTTTCTCCAGATAAAGCAATATTTAAATCAGATAATCGTTATTATTTTAGTTCATCGATCTAAATATTCTTTTCCTCGGTCGGGTTTGAAACCTACCAAGCTGATAGTACAACTAAGAGTTGTATTAAACTCTTAAGGACAGTGCATTAACTTGTACTATTGTGATATAGTACAGTATATTCCAATAAGGTATCCATTAGGGAAATGTCAAGCAGTAACACTGGTATTGAATGGACAGATAAAACCTGGAACCCTACCACTGGCTGCAACAAGGTAAGTCCGGGCTGTCTGCACTGCTACGCTGAAGCCCTGACCGAGCGCTTTCCTAAAAGCTTTCAAGAAGGGTTTAAACTAACGCTCCATCCAGATAGACTGGATCAGCCTGGAAAATGGCGCACACCTAGCCGTATCTTTGTAAACTCCATGAGTGATCTCTTCCATGAAGATATCCCCTTTGACTACCTACAGGAAATTTTTGCCATCATGCGGGATACGCCCTGGCATGTGTATCAAATTTTGACCAAGCGCGATAAAAATTTGGCAAAGCTAGCACCGAAGCTGGAATGGGCTAAAAATATTTGGATGGGTGTATCTGTTGAAAATCAACAGTATGTCCATCGCATTGATGCTTTACGTAAAGTCCCAGCAACAGTGCGTTTTCTCTCGTGTGAACCCTTACTAGGAAAGCTCAACCTAGATTTAACAGGAATTCATTGGATCATTGTTGGCGGTGAATCGGGATATCAACATCGCCCCATAGAACCTGAATGGGTCAGAGAAATTTTGCATCAAACACGAGAATTTGAAGCTGCATTCTTCTTTAAGCAGTGGGGGGGGCACCATTCCAAAGCTGGAGGGAAATTACTAGATGAACGTACTTGGAATGAAATGCCGTTAGCTTGGGATGAACACGTAACTGAGTGGCAAAAACAAAAAATATCTAGATACCAAAAATCTAGTAAGATTGAGCCAAAACACTTAATCGCTGTTCAATAAGGAGATTTTGGCATGAGTAGGTTCGGTAGTGAAGGTGAAGATATTATTGGAAAGTGGTCTGAAGAAAAATTAGACCTACTCGAAAAATATCTTAAAGCCTATTCTGTAATCATGAATAAACAGAAGGAAACCTGGCTTAGGGCTTACTACTATATTGATGCTTTTGCTGGTTCTGTCAGGCCGAAAGCCAAGGATGACGAACAGCGTTACATTGAAGGCTCTCCATTACGGGCTTTGCAGACTGTTCCTGGGTTTGATGGCTATTGGTTCATCGATGTTTCCCCGCAGCGTATAGAGCGAATCCAAAGTCTACGTGAAGAATTCCCGGATCCTACTATAGAAATATACCCAGGTAACTGCAATGAAGTTTTAGTGAATGAAATTATTCCTAAAATACCTCAATCTTCAAAAAAACGAGCCTTTGTCTTTCTTGATCCATATGGTCTACAAGTAGAATGGGAAACAATAAAAGCGCTGGCTAATACAAAAGCATGTGATATTTTTATTAATTTTTCCGTGATGGGAGTAACTAGACTTTTACCTAAAGCTCAAAGCCCAGATCCAGAGATAATAGCTCGGCTGAATAAAGTAATGGGAAACACAGATTGGATTAATCAAATCTATCGTGAACCTGATTCATGCCAGCTAAGTCTATTTGGGCAAAGCGAATCAACACTAAGTCGTGAAACCATTCAGGCAGAATGGCTATCCCTCCTATACACAGAACAGTTGGGTAATCTTTTTGAGTACGTTAGTAAGCCTGTGTTGATGCGAAATTCTACAAATTCAGTGTTGTATGCATTATGCCTGGCTAGTCATAATCAAAAAGCTATTAAAATCACTAATGATATTTTTAAGCGCCATGAGCAGCTTCGAGAGAATTAACTCCCAAATTGATTACCCGAACAGTTGCCGTTGGTAACAATCGAGATGGTTTGTGAAGCCATCAAAGCCAAATACATGTATCCAGATTTAGCTAATGCCTTCACCAAGATCAATACCAAGTTCTCTCAGTTTTGCTTTTAGTTGCTCAGTTTCTTGTTTAGCAATGGCAGATTCCTGCTTCGCCAAATCCGATTCCTGCTTCGCCAAATCCGATTCCTGCTTTGCCAGATCCGATTCCCGCTTTGCCAAGTCGCATTCCCGTTGGGCTTGGATCATCGCTTCACCTGCATACACAGCAGACTCTTGGGGTGTAGGAACCAACTCCCCATCAGGTTTAAAGAATCGCAGTTGACCGTCGAGAATTTTCAAATATAGTTCTAGCGTTTTGCTCCATTTGCCTTGCGGTTGATTGGGTATTTCTTGGTAACGGTTGCCGATGAGCCGTAGCCCGACAAATTCTAGCGATCTTGGTAGAGTTCTCTTTTGGTGGTTCTGTCTACTTGTGCGGTTGATTCTGATAGCAGCTCAATAATTAGGTACCAAGTAAATGGTCTTCGATTTGAGGTGATGCTCAAAGCCCACTACTTGATTTTAACCCAAATGATAGCTTTGCCCGTCATCAACCCGAAAACTGGGAGATCTTTCAAATTCTAAAAATAATTTACTGATCTAAAAATTCAGGTCGGGCTACCCGGTTACGCTCTAGTTTAGCTAACAATTCTGGCCAATCATTATTCTCGATCGACCTAATTGTCTCCGCCAAATCTTGCTGATACATTCGCAAAGCAGCCACCAACGCCGTGCGATTATATTCGGCCATCATCTGCCCCAGTTCTGGATTACCACCACCCACCCGACTGGTATCCTTAAAACCAGAACTGGCCAAACCTTGAGCTAATTTCAGCAGGTCTAGAGAACAATTTTCCATACAAGCATGAATCAAACTAGAGCTAATCATCACCGGTAAATGCGAGATCCATGCTACTGCTCGATCGTGGTCAACAGGACTAGCTTCAAACAACTGGCAATCCAATGATTTAACCAAGTTCTTGATGGCATCTACAGCGATCGGGTTAGTCTCAGCGATCGGCGTAACCACATAGGGCTTACCTCGGAACATGCCCAATTCTGCTGCTGTAATGCCACTCTCCGCTTTGCCCGCCATCGGATGACCCCCGACAAAGTTTGGCCAGATTTGGGTAGCTGGGGCAACGATCGATTCTTTCACTGATCCAGCATCGGTCAAAATAGTCTCTGGAGAGAGATGGGGAGCCAAGAGACCAACAGTGGAAACAATTTTATCGATCGGGGTGCAGATAATAATGATTTCGCAGGTGGCCAGGGTGGAGATCTCGGTGGATGATCGATCGACCAAGCCATTGGCTACCGCAAAATCACAAGTCGCTTGCTGACGACTTACCCCATAAACTTGGATACCGAGTTGCCGCAGGTCTCCCGCTAAAGAAGCCCCAATCAAGCCCAATCCTACAATTCCAATATTCGTCATTAAGGCAACCAAGGGCAACGCCTACCCCACAAACTAATATCTACGAGTCTAGACCGTAATTTACCAAATTAATTAATGACGAGCAAACAAGATCAGCCAATCACAGCCCATCAGTTAATCCGAAAAATCACAGTTTAAACAATCAAATCCCCGAACCATCTAAAAATTGGCGAATGGTTTTATCCTGCAAAGCGCATTGAGCCGCCGATCGATCGTGCACCATCTGCTCATGCATAGTTCTAGCTGGAGCATTTGCTGGCTGGGGTGGAGTAAGCTGCTCCATTTTAGACTCTAAGATTTCAATGCGATCGAGCAAAGCCCTAATTACCTCAGCCTCCGAGTCCGGCAAACTATTGTGCTCCAATGGCGCAATCTTCACCCCAGATTTATAAATAATTCTGCCAGGAATCCCCACCACCGTGCAGTCTGAAGGCACATCTCGCAAAACCACCGAACCAGCCCCAATCCGCACATTGTCACCAATGCATAAATTACCCAAAACCTTGGCACCAGCCCCGACCACCACGTTTTTACCCACCGTAGGATGCCGTTTACCGGTTTCTTTGCCCGTACCACCCAAAGTCACGCCCTGATAAATCAAGGCAAAATCACCAATGATCGCAGTCTCCCCAATCACCACACCCATGCCGTGGTCAATAAATACACTTTTGCCAATCCGGGCACCAGGGTGAATCTCAATTCCAGTCAAGCCTCTGGCAATATGCGATAAGAAACGCGGAATAAAGGGCAACCGCATTCTATACAACATATGAGCAAAGCGATGCATCACCAAAGCCTGGAGGCCGGGATAGCAGAACACGACCTCTAACCAGTTACGGGCGGCAGGGTCACGATCGAAAATAATGCGGAAGTCGGCCACCAAGTTGGATAACACTTTACTTTTTGCTTTTTCAGAATTTCACCACACACCATTTTAGCCCGTTTAGCCAGCGATAGGGTGGTGAGTAATCCTACTTATATCAAAGCCTATTTCTCGCTAATAGTTAGGCTATAGCTCCATCGCTTGCCCGGCTCAATACTGCCAACCCAGACATCATATTCACCGCTACCTAGATCTCTACCGATGATCGAAGCATCTTTTTTGGCACCGGTATCATCACCACAAAAGACTTGGCCATTGGGAGCTTTGATGATTAGGGTGGTATCTTTGCCTCGGCTATTTACCTGGAAACTTAGTTTAGCAAAGCCTTTTTCTAACACAATTTTGTGATCGGGAGTATTGCCAGAAAAGCCCAAGCAAGGATTTTGGTCTCGATCGAACTTGGCGATCAAACTCAAAGAATAGCTGCCATTGGTAGCACCATTTAGCACTCCATCTTGACGAGCAAAGCCAGGAGTAAGCTTGGCCGGAGTGATCGCCTGTCCCCAAGCAGGTAGCCAAGCAGAGAAGGTGCCTACGGGCAGTAATAGTGCGAAAACTAAGAATTTTTTAAGTGACATGGTAACTCGTGCCCGAAAAGTTAATGGTGATCGCAAAGTAAATTAGATAGAAGCCGATTCTACTGGGTTGTTTATCCTGGCTATTTATATAGTCCGCATGATTTAGGAGAAAGTTCCTTGGGGGTATAAAATCGGGGAATCCTTTATTGCTGAGATTTTCATGTCAGAAATGCCCTTCCATGAGATCACTGTAACTGAGCTAGCCGAGAAGCTAGCTGATCCAGATCGCTGCTGTCAGCTAGTAGATGTGCGAGAGCCGCAAGAGCTAGCTGTTGCTAGTATTCCCGGTTTTATGAATCTACCGCTTAGTGAGCACGGCCAATGGTCGATCGATATTCAGCAGTATCTACAACCAACTGTTGAGACAATCGTGCTTTGTCATCACGGGATGCGATCGGCGCAGATGTGTGGTTGGTTGGCTAGCCAAGGCTTTACGGATCTGCATAATGTGATCGGTGGCATTGCCGCTTACTCCCAAATCGTTGACCCCAGCATCCCTAAGTATTAATACTTTGTTGATTTAGGCACCACAAATGAGCTTTTTAGACAGATAATTGATCTTATTGCTTTAAATATTTTTTCTTGTTGGCCGTCGGTTTCCGGCTTGTGTTAGATAGATGAATTTAAACCAGCGACAACAAAAAATTTTGTGGGCGACGATTCGCCATTACATCACCACGGCTGAACCGGTAGGCTCTAAGGCGTTGGTGGACGAATATAATTTACAAGTCAGTTCAGCGACGATTCGCAATAGCTTTGTGCTGTTAGAAAAAGCTGGATTGCTTTATCAGCCCCACACTTCAGCCGGTCGGGTGCCTTCAGATTCGGGCTATCGAGTATATGTGGATGAGCTACTACAACCCGATTTGACGGTGGGCACTAAGGTACAGTCGGCGCTTTCGAGCCAGTTAGATTGGGAGAAGTGGAGCTTAGAAGCTTTGCTCCATGGAGCAGCGCAGATTTTGGCGACGCTCAGTGGCTATATTGCGATTGTCACGCCCCCAGTCGCCAGTAGCTTGACGATGCGCTATTTGCAGTTGGTGCAGGTGGCTGAACAGAAAGTGATGGCGATCGCGGTGTTTGATTCTTATCAGAGCCAGTCAGTGGTGTTAGATCTGACGGTGAATGATGCTGATTTGGCCGACTTGGCGGCTCTGTTGAATCGGCAGATGTGTAGTCGATCGATCGCCGAACTGTTGCTGATCGATTGGCAGGCACTTGGGGGAAAATTTAGTGACTGTATACCGGCGATCGAAAAGCTAGTATTGGTATTACAGCAGCGCAGCTTACCCAGTACCCAGGTAATGATGCGAGGATTTTCGGGGTTGTTGCGACAGCCAGAGTTTGCGGAACTGCAACAGGTACAAAATTTGCTGCAATTATTGGAGGCTGAGCCTGCCCAAATTTGGCAGTCATTGGTGCCCGGTATGCCGCTGGGCAACGAGAAGATTTCGATTCGGATTGGTACTGAAAATGTCTGGGAGCCAATGCAGATTTGTACTTTGGTTTCGAGCAGCTATTACCCTACTGCGACTTCGATCGGCAGTGTAAGTTTGCTAGGGCCAAAGAGAATGCTGTATGAAAATGTGATTCCGTTGGTGGAAAATACGGCGGATTATTTGGCGACTGCATTTGTCGATCGATCGGCAACTTTACTGAGGTGAATTACCCGACTCTCACCTTACGGTAGAGAGCAGGCTTCAAATTTCAACCGGAATAGCATCCGACAGAACCGAAATTCTACCGGGTTGACTTATATTCCGTCCATTTGCAGAAGCGCTGATTCCCAACGCCA
>JAYUSV010000515.1:0-3338 GCA_043755495.1 Synechococcales cyanobacterium | reverse complement strand
TATGCCACTCTAAATTAGCCGCTGCGCGCTACCAAAAAGCGATCGACCAAGCCCTCGCCAACACTGTGGCGCAATTAATACAGCAATCCACCCCAGATTTAGCACTAATCAAAAAAATCCGCTTTTTAAAGGCAGCAGTGGTAATTTCTGGTGACGGCACCAACGAAGCTGCTTACATCACTGCCGTGCGCAAACAAACCAAAGCTTGGAATGCCGTAGAAAATTTTTGTAAATCTTTTAACTTTGATGACCCAGATCAGCGCCACACGGGTATTGCCTTTTTGGTGGTCTGCGATATGCTCATCACCGGCTTTGATGCCCCGATCGAACAAGTAATGTACATCGATAAAAAGATTAAAGAACATAGTCTGCTGCAAGCGATCGCCCGCACCAACCGCGTGAAGCAAGGCAAACAGCGCGGCTATGTAGTTGACTATATTGGCCTCACCGAAAACCTAACCGATGCCCTAACCCTCTATGCCGCTGCCGATGAGCAACAAGAACTAGCTCTAGGCTTAAAAAGTATTGCCTCCGAGATGCCTGTCCTCGAAGAACGCTATCAGCGCCTGTTACAGTTGTTTGCTCTACACAAAATAGCCAAAATCCGGGATTTTGTAGAAGGCACTCTGACAGCAGTGGAGGCTGATGCTGCTGTGGTACATGAGGCAGTTAAATTACTCAAAGACGAAAAAATTCGGGCTGACTTTGATGTGTACTTAAAAAAATTCTTGACCAGCCTCGATATCATTCTGCCCAGCCCGATCGCTCAACCATACCGAATACCGGCTAAGCGCTGGGGTTATATTTTGCGGATTGCCAAAGAGCGCTACAAAGATACTAGCCTCAACTTAGGCGATGCCGGACAAAAAGTACGTGACCTGATCAACGAGCATTTAATTAGCCTCGGCATTAATCCCAAAGTGCCACCAGTAGAGTTACTATCCACCGACTTTATCGACCAGCTCAACCAGCACGCAGGTGGCAATACCGAAGCTAAAGCCAGTGAAATGGAACATGCCATTCGCAAACACTGCACCGTTCACAACGACGAAGACCCAGCATTTTACCAAAGCTTGTCAGAAAAAGTAGAAAACCTGATCGACCAATACCAAGATCAATGGGAGAAACTAGCTGAAGAGCTAGAAAAACTGCGCACAGTGGCGATCGCTGGTCGTCAGCAAGGCGAAGAAGGTATGAGCAAAGAAGCCACTACCTTTTATGAACACATTGCCAATCAAGCTTTTATCAACGGTGAGATACCGGCAACAGCCCAGCCCAAAATGAAAGTTTTAATGGCAGCAATTGTCGAAACATTACAAGATAGTATTGGCAGCATCGACTTCTGGAATAATAGTGACAAGCAAAAGAAAACCCGCAGCGAAATCAAGACAGCTCTTACCCTCACCGGCATTGCTGAGTTGAAAACTAATCGTGAACGCATTGCGATCGAAATTATGAAGCTCGCCAAGAATCGCCATAATGAACTATTGAAAGGATCACAACCATGAATGCTCGACTGGTTAGAGACATTGAATATTATTTGCTGCCTGGCAGGCTGCGAAAAACCACTGATATCGTGATTGAACGCGATGGTATTGTAACAGTACGTCCACCCATGGATTACACCCCAGAACAGGTAGATGCCGTCGTAGAAAGCAAGCGTCTGTGGATATACCGCAACTTGGCAGAGTGGAAATATCTTAACGCTAGTACTGTGACTCGTGAGTGGGTCAACGGCGAAACCTTTTTGTACTTGGGTCGTGCTTACCGGTTGGCATTAGTGCCCAATCAAGATTGTGTGTTGAAGTTAAAAGAGGGTCGTTTTTGCCTAAATCAGACAGTGATCAAACAAGGTGGTAAAGCAGCAGGCCAACAGGCCTTTGAAACTTATTTCACTGAAAAAGGCTATCCCCGCTTCATTGATCGGGTTAGCTACTTTGCACCTAAAGTCGGTGTTCAAATTGCAAATATTAAAATCAAAAATATGGGTTATCTCTGGGCTAGCTGTGGTATTAGTGGTGTCCTGAATTTTCACTGGAAATGCATGATGGCACCATCGAGAATTATCGATTACATTGTGGTTCATGAACTTTGCCATTTCCATTACCGTAATCATAGTGATGCATTTTGGAATGAGGTGGACAAAGTGATGCCCGATTATCGAGAGAGAAAGGAGTGGTTAAGAAAACAGGGAGCTAGCCTGACAGTATGATTATTTAGCTATCCACCATCTACTTATTAATTAATCGTCGTACTTCTACTTGCGAATATTTGACTCAAATTGAAACTTGCTTTGTGCGAAGACACTGAAATTACTCAAGCCTCAGAAAGCTACTGGGTAGCCAGAATAGATGACATACCAAACGTATAGAGTTAAAATTAGATAAGGCTCAAACCATAATCGGATGACGGTCAGGAGAAAATCAAAATGAACTACCATAAAACAATCAGAATTCTCTCCAACCTTTTCCATTTGCATCGCGGGAGCTACCACTAATGGCTGAATTCAAACTTCCTCATTTTGAGGCACCACCGACAGCCTACCAACAACAGGTCTGCGCATTATTTCCTCATATTGATGGACGTTACCTCAGCAAGCTTCTCTGGCAAAGACAAATCTCAGAAAATGATTTACTTAGCTACTTACAGTATTCAGCTTATCAACCGACTGCTGCCGCCGCCTTTGGCCAAGAAATGGAAATGGCGATCGAACGCCTACTTCTTGCTCGCCAAGCCAAAACCCCGATCGCTATTTGGGGCGACTTCGATGCCGATGGCATCACCGCCACCAGCGTTTTATGGGATGGCTTGCGGCAGTTCTTTCTGCCCGAAAACCTCAGCTACTATATTCCCGATCGACTCACCGAATCTCATGGTTTAAATATTCCCGGCCTCAATCGACTGCAACAACAAGGCGTAAAACTGATCATCACCTGCGACACCGGCAGCACCAACGAAACCGAGATTGCTTATGCTCAATCGATCGGTATCGACACCATCGTCACTGACCATCACACCCTCCCCCCAGAGCGTCCTGCCGTCGTCGCCATTATCAATCCCCGCTACTTAGATACCAATCATCCTTTCTACCATCTCTCAGGGGTAGCAGTGGCTTACAAACTCATCGAAGCCCTATATGCAGCCCTGCCCGATGCCCCTAGTCAACCGATCGAATATCTCCTGGATTTGGTGGCTATCGGTCTAGTAGCTGACCTTGTGCAGCTCAGCGGCGAATGTCGTTATCTCGCCCAAATTGGCATCGCCCGACTCCAACAACAAAGCACCAAAAACCCCGATCTCCCTGGTCATCGACCAGGAGTAGCAAAGTTACTAGAACT
>JAYUSV010000514.1:0-10224 GCA_043755495.1 Synechococcales cyanobacterium | reverse complement strand
AGCAGCCAACTCTAGCCGTCACGCTCGTCGATAATCATGATTCACAGCCACTTCAGTCATTAGAATCGATCGTGGAATCTTGGTTTAAACCCTTGGCTTACGCCCTGATTTTATTACGGGAGGCTGGATACCCCTGTATTTTTTATGGAGACTACTACGGCGCACACTATCAAGATACTAAAGATGGCGAAGAATACGAGATTTGGCTCGACTCCCATCGAGAGTTAATTGACAAATTTCTTCATGTTCGTCAGACCTTTGCCTATGGCGAACAACAAGATTACTTCGATCACCCCAGTACGATCGGCTGGACAAGGCTGGGTGATGAACAACATCCTGGCAGCATGGCGGTGGTATTGAGTAACGGTGATGGTGGCGGTAAATGGATGAATGTTGGGCATCCCAACTGCGCTTATTTAGATATCACAGAACATGTGGCCGAGCCAATTACAACTAACGATGACGGCTGGGCAGAATTTCGCTGCAATGGTGGTTCGGTATCGGTTTGGGTTCAAAAATCTTTTTAGGAAATATACATGCCGACTCAAGAACAAAAAGATGCCGTCATTGAGGCTCAAGCTGCCAATCAAGAATTACTGGTAAAGGCGATCGAGCTTTTACCCGAGCAGGTTATCAAAAATGTAGAAGTGATTTCTAACCACCAAGACCAGCAGCAGCAGAACGCTACAGCCCATCAACGAGGTCTGGACAAGATTGCCGCTGTCTTTGGGCAGCCGCAGTTCCTTTATTTTCAAATAGTGCTTTTTACTGTTTGGGGAATATATAGCTATTTGGTAGATCAAAACATTTTACCGAGGAGCTTTCCCCTCTTCGACTTTTCAGAAAAGTGGTTAGAGGTGTCTGGACTCCTAATTTCTACTGGGGTTTTGATCTACCAAACTCGCCAAGAAGAGCTAAGTGAAGAGCGATCACAACTAGCATTACAAATTAACCTGCTTACTGAGCAAAAAATCGCCAAGCTAATTTTCTTAGTGGAAGAGCTGCGGGTTGATTTGCCCAATGTCAAAAACCGGGATGATTTGGAAGCTGAGGCCATGAAACAAGCTACTGATCCCCAGGCAATTTTGGGTGTCTTACAGAAAGGCTCAGACCATTCGCTGGCCTTACCGATAGAAGATTAGAGACTACTGATCAATCAGCCAATGGAGAGAAATTTAAGTACACCTGATAGGTTACATCTCTCAAAAAACTTTACGGTCACAGAGAAATCAAGCATCTCTCTATCTAAAGATAGATTCTGAGAAGCTATAAAATCATCAGACAGAGAGAGCTAAGCTCTGATCGATTCATCCGAAAGTATATCAAATGACTGGTGGACAATCTACTATGAATTCGTATAAGATTACGGTAGGAAAACATGCTTGATCCTAGGAGATGATGCCCGATCGCAAAGCTCTGACTGCTGCTTCGGTACGGTCATGAGCACAAAGCTTCGCTAATATATTCCTTACATGGGTTTTAACCGTCCCCACCGTAATAAATAGGCGTTCTGCAATCACAACATTAGTGCACCCTGCGACCATCAGCTCTAGCACCTCCCGCTCTCTCTCTGTCACCGGGTCTGAAGCCAACACCTGCTCATATTCTGACTCCACCGATCGGATTTCGATCGTGTTCTTAGGGGCTGGTGATGTAATACTCTGCCGCATCTGTCGCAAGACAATGCTAGCAATATTCGGATCAATCCAGGCGTTGCCACCATGAGTCAGCCGAATAGCTTCGACCAATTGATCGATGGCGATATCTTTCATACAGTAAGAGTCTGCCCCGGCAGCAAAAGACGCTAAAACAGCTTCCTCGTTGCCCTGCATGGTTAAAATCAGCACCTTAGCTGTCATCGTCGGCTGCTCCTTTTGGAATTGTCGAAACTGTTGAGTTAACTCAATTCCATCCATAATTGGTAAGCCAATATCTATCAATGCCACATCTAGTTTAGTGGTTTGTAGTAACATCAACCCCTGTTGACCGTTACTAGCTTCACCTACTACCTCAATTCCATCCTGACTCTGTAAAACAGTGCGCAAACCAATACGCACCACATCATGATCCTCAACCAATGCCACCCGGATATTGCTCATATTAAAACCTTTGGAGAAACGCCAGATAGTTAGTAGTCTACTCTAGATTTTGTTAAAATGGTTTTGTAGTGAATCTCATGAATATTGGTTGGCAAAAGATAAAACCTGCTTGGAAACGACTTTCTATTGAAAGCCGAGGTTCGATCGCGGTTGCCATTCCTTTAGCTTGCTTAATTGGAACAGTAACAGCCTGTACTCTACTTCGCCAACGGATGATTGAAGCACAGCTATATGTGAATCATGCTAATCGGGTTTTAGTAGAAAGTAAAGATACTTTAATTAGCTTGTTAAATGCTGAAACCGGTGTGCGCGGCTATTATATTGGCAAGCAGCGAGTTTTCTTAGAACCCTATGACCTAGCAGTAACCACTGTAAAGCCAGCTTTGGACAACTTGCAAAAACTCCTTCAAGACAATCCGTCTCAGATACAACGGGTGAAAATATTAACCGAGATTACTCAAGATCGAATGACTTTATTACGGGGAACTATTCAGCGGGTAGAAACAAGCAATTTTGGGAATCCAGCCTTGATCAATGAACGCCTCCAGAAAGGCAAAAAATCGATGGATCTGTTTAGAAAAGTTATTGATGAAATTGAAGTAGAAGAAAATCACCTGTTAGGAATCCGTACACGATCGCTACAAGAACAGCAAAATCTGAGCACTTACGTTATTTGGGGTGGTGTGCTCGTAAGCATTGGTGGATCTGCTTTAGCAATGCGGTTACTCAAAGAATTGGCTAAGGAAATGCGATTAAGAGAAATCCGTTTACTGGAAGGCCGCAACCTGATTCAAGCCATTATGACTAATGTGGTGGATGGAGTTTTGGTAATTAATAAACAGGGCAAAATTGAAACTTTTAATGGTGCAGCCGTCAAAATGTTTGGTTACCAGCATTTTGAAGTAGTAGGCTGGCCGTGGCAAAAACTATTAAGCCCCGAAGCTGAGTCTACTCAAAAACTACTTAATTATGGCCATGATCTAGATGTGATGAATACCGAAAGCGTTTGGCAAGCCATGGGGCAAAGAAAAGACGGTGAATGGTTTCCGATCGAAGTCTCTGTGAATAACATTGCCCTAGATGATGACCGAATCGTAATTATCCGCGACATCACAGATCGGCAACAAGCCGCTGCCAAACTGCGAGCTAAAGCTGTCCAAATGCTAGATTTAAATAACTCCCTTACTGCCAGTAACCAATCTCTGCTACAAATCAACCATGAGCTAGATCAGTTTGCCTACATTACTTCTCATGATTTAAAGGCACCATTACGAGCAATTGCTAGCTTATCTGAATGGATCGAAGAGGATTTGGATAAATTGATGTCTGCCGAAACTCGATCGCAAATGCACTTACTCCGCAGCCGAGTCTACCGGATGCAGGCGCTGTTGAATGGTCTATTAGAATATTCACAGGCCGGTCGCCATAAGTCCCTAACTACTACTGTAGATGTAAACCGACTGCTTACCAAAGTCATTCAATCTCTGGCACCTCCTGATACTTTTGCTATTGAGATAGAGTCTTCTATGCCTGTCTTAAACACCCGAGAACGACCTCTACAACAAATCTTTAGTCACCTCATAGATAATGCCATCCGTCACCATCTCACAAAAACTGGTACAGTAAGTATATCAGTAGTCGATCAGGGCGATCGGTATGAATTTGCTGTAGCCGATGATGGTGAAGGCATCGAACCGCAGTTTCAAGAGAAAATCTACACCATATTTCAAACCCTCAAAGCTCGCGATCACCAAGAAAATATCGGGGCTGGATTAGCAATCGTCAAAAAAATTGTGGCCTCTGAAGGCGGCACAGTCTATTTAGAATCAACCTTTGGCAAAGGTTCTACGTTTCGATTCACTTGGCCTAAACAGCCAATCAGCAGAGAAAAAACTCTCGTAGGGGAGAAACAACAATGGAAAATTTAATGTTAAATATTTTGCTAGTAGAAGATGATGAAGTGGATGTCATGACCGTCCAACGAGCCTTCAAAAAAGGCAATATTACCAACCCTCTGTATATTGCTGGTAATGGTCTAGAGGCTTTGGCAATGCTCAGAGGAGAACCAGGTCAACCATCAGTGGTTCCATCCGATCGACGGATCATTTTATTAGACTTAAATATGCCCAAAATGAATGGATTAGAGTTCTTACAAGAACTACGAGCAGATCCCACAATTCGGCAGATCCCGGTAGTGATACTGACTACCTCTAACGAAGAGCAAGATCGCATCCAAGCCTACAATCTCAACGTAGCTGGCTATATCCTTAAACCAGTTACCTTTAGCATTTTTGTAGAATTGATGATCACATTAAACAAGTATTGGACTTTATGTGAAATGGCATAACCCTATATGGAGCAAATAACATGGAAGAAACTCTCCACATATTAATTGTCGATGATGATGAAGTCGATCGCATGGCAGTACGGCGAGCTTTGACACAATCTGGTTTATCTTTGTTGTTCACCGAAGCAACTACCTATGCCCAAGCCATCACTCTCCTAGAAACCAATTTATTTGACTGCACTTTTTTGGACTATGGACTCCCTGACCAGAACGGCTTGAATCTAGTACAGACCGCTCGCCGTCTGAATATTAAACATCCTTTGGTTGTTTTAACTGGTCAGGGCGACGAAAAGATAGCTGTGGATTTGATGAAAGCTGGGGCCACAGACTATTTGGCTAAATCCCAAATTTCGGCGACAACCCTTGCTCAAATTTTGCGCAACGCCATTCGCATCGATCGAGCCGAACGCCAAGTACTCCAATCTAATCAGCAACTCCAACAAAATAATGAGCTACTACAGCAACAAAACCACGACCTAGCAGAGCAGCGAACCCAGATTGAAATGCAGGCTCTTCAACAAAAAGACTTTATTGCTCATCTCACCCATGATCTACGGACTCCCCTTGTAGGAGCGAACTTGATGTTCGACCTATTCGAGAAAGAAGCATTTGGTGCATTGTCCCCGGAAATGCACGATGCACTAAAATCGATGGATCGCAGTAACCAAAATTTACTAGATTTAGTTAATACCCTCTTGGAAGTGCATTGCTATGAATCTGGCATGAAAACTCTCATATTTATTCCCTGCGACATGTGGGAAATTATTCAAGATGTCGTGTCAGAACTTCAGCCCCTAGCACAGCACAAATCAATTATTCTCAAAGCTCTTTGTCAGCTAGCTAATCCTGAATCATATAAAATACTGGGTGATTATCAAGAACTGCGCCGGATGATTGCTAACTTGGTTGGCAACGCCCTGAAGTTCACTGACGCTGGTAGCATTCAACTCAGCTTAGATTTCTCCCCTGCTATGGCAGATGAAACTGTGGCTGTTAATGGCTGGATATCGATCGAGATTCAAGATACCGGTATGGGAATATCTGCTGAGGAACAAGCTGTTATTTTCCAACGTTTTCGGACTGGCAAGCATCGACGAACTGGTAGTGGTTTAGGACTACACTTAGTGCAACGGATTGTCACTACTCATGCTGGTACTATTACTGTTAATTCTGAGATAGGGAAAGGTAGCTTATTTAAACTGTGTTTGCCTGCTCAAATCCTTACACTGAAGTAAAATTTTGGATGAATTGTGGGCTATTAACAGCATACAATTAAAGTTAATAAATATTTCGAGAATAAGAAGATGGCCAAAAGTGGCACAAGCTTCTTTGGCCGCCTGGGTACCCGAGTTCATTGCTACTCCTACATTGGCCTGGGCTAAGGCTGGGGATTGGTCTCATCGCCAGTCATTGCCACTAGCTTTCCTTGAGCCTGTTCCCGCCGAATTACTTCGATTTTGTCTTCGGGGGTAGCTTCTGCAATAAAATCATCGACCCCGGCCTCCTGAGCAATGTTAAGTTGCCGACTTATTCCGCCGCGCAAGGTGAGTGTGGCCAGTCTGCAAGGCTAAAGAAAGTGGCCTTAAAAGTTTACAGATGCCAAGGACGGTGTGCAAAATACTTTGCGCTAGTCCCGCAAGGCTATAAACTACTGTACAGAGCTGACTTTATATCGAAATTTTATGAATATTCTGACCATCGCCACCACTCCTTTTAGCGATCAAAAGCCCGGTACATCTGGCCTCCGAAAATCTGTCCCCGATTTTCAGAAGCCTCATTATCTAGAAAACTTCGTCCAGTCGATTTTTGATACCATCGGCAATTGCTCAGGTCAAATCTTGGTTGTAGGTGGTGATGGCCGTTACTATAATCGTCCAGCCTCCCAAATTATTTTAAAAATGGCTGCTGCTGCCGGTTTTGCTCATGTAAAAATTGGTAAAGGTGGTATTCTTTCGACTCCGGCAGCATCCTGTGTCATTCGCAAGTATCAGGCCATGGGTGGCATTATTCTCTCGGCTAGCCACAACCCTGGTGGACCAGATGGAGATTTTGGCATTAAATACAACACCGGCAACGGTGGTCCGGCTCCCGAAAAAGTCACAGAGGCAATCTACACCCGTACTAAAAATATTGACAAGTATCAAATGCTCGAAGCTGGTGATATTGACCTCGATCGACTGGGTAAAACCATGCTGGGGCCAATGTTAGTAGAAGTAATCGACTCGGTAACAGATTACCAAGAGTTGATGGAATCACTGTTTGACTTCGATCAAATTCAAACCATGCTTAAAGGCAACTTCCGGTTGGCAATGGATTCCATGCACGCGGTCACTGGCCCTTATGCTACCGCAATTTTTGAACAGCGCCTGGGTGCAGCTAAAGGCAGCGTGATGAATGGTATTCCTTTAGAAGACTTCGGCAAAGGCCACCCCGACCCTAACTTGGTCTATGCCCATGATTTGGTAAAAGTATTATTTGGCCATAATGCCCCCGATTTTGGCGCGGCCTCTGACGGGGACGGCGATCGAAATATGATTTTGGGACGTAACTTCTTTGTGACACCCAGTGATAGCTTGGCCATTATGGCTGCCAATGCTAAGTTAGTGCCTGCTTATAAAGATGGCTTGGCCGGAATTGCTCGATCGATGCCCACTAGTCAAGCTGCCGATCGAGTGGCCGCTAAGCTGGGGATTGATTGCTACGAAACTCCTACGGGTTGGAAGTTTTTTGGTAACTTGATGGATGCCGGTAAGGTCACGCTTTGCGGAGAAGAGAGTTTTGGTACTGGTTCTAATCACATTCGGGAAAAAGATGGTCTGTGGGCGGTACTGTTTTGGTTAAACATTTTGGCGGTGCGGGGCGAATCGGTGGAGCAAATTGTGAAAGAACATTGGCGCACTTACGGTCGTAACTATTATTCTCGTCATGACTATGAAGGGGTGGCGGTCGATCGGGCGAATGATTTGGTGGCAAAAGTTCAGGGGGCGATGCCGACGTTACCCGGCAAGAAATTTGGTAACTATGAAGTGGCCTATGCTGATGATTTTAGTTATACGGATTCGATCGATGGTAGCGTTAGCACTAAGCAGGGGATGCGGATTGGTTTTGTGGATGGTTCGCGGATTGTGATGCGGTTATCGGGGACCGGAACTCAGGGGGCGACGTTGCGGGTGTATTTTGAGAGTTTTACTGATGATGTGAATCAGCAAAATATTGAGGTGCAGCAGGCGTTGGCGGGGCCGATGTCGATCGCGGAGGAGTTGGCTCAAATTAAATCTCATACAGGTATGGACACACCTACAGTAATCACATAGTTTATTTTTAACTAGTAGGGCAATTCTAAATTAGGGTTGTGGTGCTGGGGGCTAGCCCCCAGTTCCCTATGGAAAAAGGCTGGAGTCGCCACTTGCCGAAGCTAACAAAATTTGCAACTAAGCATGAATCACAGTAACTGCCAACCCTGCCGGAGTTAAAGCCGGTAAGGTTTGTAGGCGTTTTTCTAAAGCCACCGCATTACTACGTCGATCGAAGATCACCAACCAGCCCCTACTTGGGGGCAAACGATCCAAATATCCTTCCAGTTGCAAAAGTCCTTTGGTCAAAGGATCAGCTTGACCAGTACGCCAGACCTTGAGTTCAATGCCTAGAGTTAAATCGCCATAGCGCAAACACAAATCCATTCGATCGCGGCCAATGGCGTATTCTCGCTCCAAAGTACCGCTACCATTCACCACCCGGTGTAAAAAAGCCATCAACACCAAATGAGGCGCAATCTCGGGATAAGAAGCACTTTTTAGCAGCGCCTCCCCATGTTGCAGCCAAAAATCTAGAAAAGCTTGGAGTAGCCGATCGAGATTAATTTCACCATTTTCTGTTAGCCAACTTGGTGAAATATGCGGGAGAGAAGCGATGGGAGTAATCGATAGAACTCTGGGCAATACTTCTCGATAAATTGGATTGGCGATCATCAAGCCCCCTTGAGGATCCATGGCACATAAGCCCAGATCTTGCACAAATTGAATATCTTCATTAGGTATATCTCCTAACTCCAACCCCGCTAACATCGGTTCAATAATCGCCTTGATCCGCTTTTCTCGCAACCGTTCCGCCAAACTGTCTAGATGAGTATCCTGACGACGAATCAAAATCTCTTTGGCCTCATCTACCATCTGAGGAGTAATAGTAGTCTGAGGATTGGGGGCAATTTCGTCGGTGAGCTGCTGAGCCAAAGCATTCACCAACCAGGGTTGACCCTGGGTTAACTCAAAAGCCAACTGTAGTGCTGCTGGGGCAAAGATTTGGCCGGTATCATTAGTGTGCTGTTGGTAAAGTTCAGCCACTTCCATGGTGTTAAAATTGCGCAGAGTCAAAGATTCTACTTTGATATTAAAGGGGCTAGCACTCTGTAACCTCGCGCTGCCGCCAGATGCCACCTTGTAATCTCGCACATCCCGCATCCCGATCAGGCCGATCGAAATAGGAAAACCCCTGGGTCGATCGGGGTAGCCATCTCGCAGTTGACGCAGTACCGAAATTAGAAGCTGATCTTGCAGGGAGTCAATTTCGTCAATAAAAAGGGCGATCGGGCGGGTTGATACTGCTGCCCATTGGGCTAAAAAGTGCTGAATTTTTTGACCAGATTCGGTTTCTGTGGGTTTGGGTGGCTGCAACTCTTTGGGTAGTCGTTGGCGCAATGCTCGCTGCCAAGCGCCTAAGATGGCGTTTTCGGCTAACTGCATATCGTTATTAAAAGGCGACCCTACTTCTACCGAAACCATGGCTGCGCAGTATCGATCGCCAGCAGTAAGCTGTTGGGCTAAGCTAAGCATCGCAGTAGTTTTACCTACTTGGCGAGGAGCCTGAATAACGAAATAGTTATGGCGATCGATCAGTCGCTGGAGCTGAGGCAGCCTGGCCATGGGCGGCAGCATGTAATGATTTTCTGCTTGGCAAGGGCCAGCGGTGTTAAACCAACGAGTCATGGTGGGGTAATGGCAGCAGGGTTACTCGATCGTACAGTAAGCCTGTCGTTGTTCGCTCTATTTAGGCGTAGATAACAGACTGGGCTTGAGCCAAGAGATTTTTGAGTTCATCGCCTTCTAAGACTTCTTGCTCCAAAAGTTTTTGAGTGATCGAGTCCAGCAGATCGCGGTTAGCAGTCAAAATTTCTTTGGCTACTTGGTAAGCTTGATCGATCGAAGCTTTCACCTGTTGATCGATTTGCTGTGCTACCTCATCGCTAATTTGGCGACGGTTACTGCCACCTAAGAATTGACTAGTAGTACGATCGAAAGCCACTGGTCCCAACACCTGATTCATCCCATATTGAGTAATCGTTTTTTCAGCCAAATCAGTAGCCTTTTGAATATCGTCAGCCGCCCCAGTCGAAACCCGGCCAAATACCAATTGCTCAGCTTTTCAGAAAATCTACAACTTCTTGTAGTTCTTGTTTGGCTTCGGTCACACCAGCTACATCTTTAAAAGTGATCCCGGTTTGACCTTGGGTATAAACTTTGGCCTTGCTTTTGCCCACTCCATAGGCACCAAAACTGTTGTTATCTCCGTCTCCTTGTTTTTGCAGTAGCCAAGCGCTTGCTAGAGCAAAAGCAGGGACTGCTAAGCTAAATAAAATAGTTGGCCAAGGATTAGGGTTAATGGGGTTTTGATTCTCAATTTTAAAGTTTACCCCTTGCTCTTGCAGCAACTGCATCAAGGCATTTAGATCACCATCTGCTGTGGTTTGATAAGTTTCGAGACCATTGGTGGCAGAGGCAGTAT
>JAYUSV010000513.1:0-10238 GCA_043755495.1 Synechococcales cyanobacterium | reverse complement strand
TATTGCGAATATGATTTGAAGAATATTTAATAATATTGCTCCAAAAGCATACCTAGAGACGATCGGGCTGAAACTTTTTAGACCTGAATACTTACGTTTTTATCATCCCAGACAGGATCAGTGGGCAGATCATTTCACTGTAGACATTGAATCAGGAGAAATTTTTCCGTTGACGGTCATAGGGCAGGCCACAATAGTCGGTCTTAAAATGAATAGTCGGGCACAGCTTATGGCCAGACCGTTTTGGATTCAGCTTGGATTATTTCCTTGAACCCTAATCATTTTTGAGCACCATTAACTTAATTGTTGCTGTAATACTTGGGAACTTGGCTTAAAAATAGACTTATCTGTGAATTGTTTGAGCCTGAAGGATAACTATTGCTCGCTTGGTTGCTTGCCTGGTTTTTTATTTATACTTACACTCCATACTACAACCAGTTTTTTATGATATATTTAGCTTTCTATTAGTATAAAAGCCATTCCGGTCATTGTTAACATAAATTAATATAAACCCTACTAGCTGAAATAAACAGTCGTGTTAGATTGATGGTGGCCTTGGTGACGACTCTATTACCGGTAGTACTGGTAATGATAACCTGCGGGGTGGCTCTGGTGACGATACGCTGATTGGTGGTAATGGCGATGACCGATTAATTGGTGGCTCCGAGCAAGATAGTTTGTTGGGTGGCAACGGTAGTGATACTTTATCTGGCGGTAGCGGACTTGACACTCTAGATGGTGGTGAGAATGGTGACACCTATGAGGTGTTGGGTAACCAAGCTGAATTTGATAGCTTCCAGGATACAGGTGCTAGTGGTATCGATATTTTACGAAATACTGCGGCTGGCGTTCTGACTTTGAGTGGGTTTACCGCGACCAACGGTATTGAAGCGATCAATGGTAATAACCAAGCGATTATTGGCAACAATAACAGCAATTTCTTCAACTTCAGCGTAGTAAGTTTTACCAACGTTTCCTATGTAGATGCAGGCAGCAGCGGTGATGAAATTATTGGCACAGCCGCTGGAGACAATCTACGCGGTAACGGGGGCAACGATACAATTGCTGGTGGTGCTGGTGCCGACAATCTTTTTGGTGGTGCCGGAAACGATGCCTTTATTTTCAATAATGCCAATGAAGGAATTGATACCATCAACGACTTTAACCTGAGCAATGATAAGCTGAATATTTCTAGTGCAGGCTTTGGTGGTACAGCGGTAGTGGGTGCGGTGGGAGCTTTAGCGGCTGCTAGGTTTACCACCGGTACGGCTGCTACTAATGCCACTCAGCGCTTCATCTACAACAATTTATCGGGTGCTTTGTACTTCGATGCAGATGGAACTGGTAGTAGTAGCCAAATACAAATTGCTGCCCTGGTTACTAGACCTAATTTAAATAGCAGTGGTTTTTCAATCATTTAACTAGCTGATTTTTGGAAAAATTCACTCAAAAGAGGTAGCTAAAGACACACGGGATTGATCTTTAGCTACTTTTTGTATTTATTATTGGTTATTTAATATTTTGAAGCTCTCAATGCTCTGCAGGGCGCTGGGTAAATATTTAGCATAGTCTTCGGGTAGAGCGCGATATAACAATAAATAAGCTTTGCCGTTAACTATTGTCCAAGTTTCTAGGCTTTGGACTTCTTCTTTTCCTTCTGGTTTGCCGGAGTAATGTACTTGGTGAGCTGGTTGTGATGCTAATTTGGTGGCTTTCGATTCAATGATTTTGGGGTTGGTGAGAAATTTTTTGATTTCGGCGATCGATACCTCGGTATATTGAGCCAAGCTCATTTGGGCATCGGGTAAAGGCATAATGCTCACAGTCAAATTGGGGCGAAAGCTACTGCGCTCTTGCGGACTCCAAAAAGTAACGATTTCGCCGTTAGTAGAATCCGAAGGCTCTTCTTGTTGCCATTGGGCAGCATAGTTGATTTGAACTTGTTTGTTTTGGTAAGTTTTTGTATCGCTACTGTTCGGATTGCTAGGAATAAGGGAAGGAGCCTTGTCACTATCTGGTCCAGGTATGGTTGCGGGAATGGATGGGAGAGGTGGCGGACTAGCTGTAGTAGGGTTACTGCTAATTTGTTCGTTCCCCCAGGGGAGTAGTTTGGGGATGGCCAATCCCACCAGAAGTGCCGCAGCGGCTGCGCCAAAGATCAGGTGGGGGCGGAGGTTCTCCCAAGGACTGGGTTGAAGTTGACTCTGCATGAAATTGCGCAGATCATCAGAAACTTCGCGGGCTAGCTGGTAGCGGTTGCGATAATCGGGGCGCACCATCCGATCAATAATATTGACTAATTTTAAGTTGGCGTTAGTGAGGTGTTGCCAAGATAATTGATAGGTATCAGGGTTTTTGTCAATTTCTCCAGTACCAGTGACAGCTTGGATAGCAATTACACCCAAAGCGTAGATGTCGGTATTAAATTGGGGGTTGCCATCTTCTTGCTCGAAAGAAATATATCCGGGGGTGCCAACTAGTTCTACAGGGCTGTCATCGATCGGCTGTTTCCAAATTCCGGCAATATCTTTGACTCCGCTACAGCCCAGCAACACAAACTTGCCGTCCCGCCAGCGCCGAATCAGGTTTTTGGGGTTGATGTCTTGATGAATAAAGTTTTGGTGGTGGACAAATTCTAAGATGCCGAGAACATCTTGCAGCATTCCTACTACTTGGGCTTGGTTCCAGGGTTTTTCGGGGACTAGTTCGACGCTGAGCATCTGACCATCGATATATTCTTGCACCAAGTAAAGATTCTCTTCGTCTTCAATTTTGGCCAGAATGCGCGGTATTTGGTCGTGCTGGCCTAGTTGATAGAGCAGTTCACTTTGCACTTCAAAGCTTTTTTTGACCAGTGCAAAGGGCTGATTCTCCGTCGGAGACGCTCCGCGAACGGCCTGCTGAGGGCGATAGCGTTTGAGAACGCACTGGGGCTGACCAGGGAGTTCTTTGCTTTTGGCTAGATAGGTTTCGCCAAATCGACCAAGCCCCAAGAACTTGGTGATGTCGTACTGAGCATGGATCTTGTTGCCAAGCATAGATCTTTATCGAAACGACTGAAGTTGTGCCCATCGGATTTAGGGTAGATTCGATCCTAACATGTATCGTTCAGTACTTTGGGTGATCCTCGATGGCCAAGATTATCAGACCACATACCAAAACTACAAAAAACAGGTGAAACCAGAGGAACTCTGTTTGACTTCAATCAAGTGATTGCTCTAAATCCAAAATATGCTATGCCAAAGGTAGGGGTTTTTGCCAAAATAAGGCTCGGCCATGCTCGGGGTTTAGTTGATAGTCACTGAAACCAACTGATCGATATGCTGATTGGGCAACCTGATTGCCTTCTAAGACTTCTAGGGTAATTTTGCAGCAGCCTGATCTGATGGCGAGTTCTTCGGCTTTGAGCAAGAGTTTTTGGGATAGTCCTTGGCCACGATATGACTGAGAAACTATGACATCGTGGATATTTAGTAGTGGTCGGCAGGCAAAGGTAGAAAAGCCTTCGATGCAGATTAATAGACCGGCAGCAACTCCATCGACTTTGGCAAAAATTACGTAGGTTTGATCGCGCTGGTGCAGTTCTTTTGCCAGGTTATCTTGGACATGTTGAGACAGTGCTTCACCGCCACCCATCGGGTGTTGGGCGTATTCATTGAGCAGTCGCACTAAATCGGCAGCATGATCAAGGAGGCTAAGATTGGCTTCAATTATTTCGATCATAAGTATGAGGTGTTGATTGGCATTAAAAGGTTACACCATTCCATTGAAACACAATTGCTCGGAGCTAGCTCCAAGCTAGAAAGAGTCAAAAGGCCTTTGCCCATTGGCGATCGATGTCCTAATGCCTAAATTATTTGTTACCCAGGATTTGGCTACTGATCCATGAGGACTGTTACAATAACAGAGAATTTTGCTGGCTAAACAATGAGTATTACCCCCCGTGATATCGAGCATATTTTTGAGCGTCTCAGATCTGGCGTAGTACCTGATCGAGGCTTAGAAGCTTTTGCGGTGGGCATTGATATGCAGCGGGGTGAAGTTCATCGACAGCTTGCCCTGGCCAGCGACAATGAGGGCACCTTTAAGTTTCTGCGCGGTGGCTATGGCTGTGGCAAAACTTTTATGTCACGGCTGGCCTTGTTAGATGCCCAAGCTCAGGGGTTTGCCACCAGTTTTGTAGTGGTATCAGATAATGACTTACATTTTCATCGTTTTGATGATGTTTACCGCAAAGTAGTACAAGAGCTAGGTACAGCTTCCTGTGAGCGAGGGGCTTTGAGTGATGTGATCGATCGATGGATCGCCCGTGTAGAAGATGCGTTGGTGGCCACTGGTGCCGATGTGGAAGCCGAAGATTTTGATACAAAGGTGCAGGCCAGAATCGAAGAAGATTTAGCTTCGTTGACTGGGGGGAAAGCACCCGAAGATATGATCCGGGTGCTGCGGACAATTTTTGAATTGAAACAGAAGGGCGATATTGTCGAAGCCAGTGCTTTACTTTCCTGGCTATCGGGCAGTGAAAACGTGGCGGGGAGTGCCAAACGGTTGGCAAGTATCAAGGGCGATATTGGTAGCCGAGAAGCACTGGATTATTTGCAGGGAATTTTGGAAATTACCAAAGCCGCAGGCTATAGAGGTTTGGTGATTGTCATTGATGAAGTAGAGACAATTCTGCGGATGCGTCATGATGTGCGCGGTAAATCGCTAAACGGGATTCGCCAAATTTGTGATGCAGCCGATCGATATCGCGGTTTGTTTTGGGTATTTACTGGCACCCCGGAGTTTTTTGATACCAATCGGGGAGTGGCTGGCTTGCCGCCGTTGCACGATCGGATTAAGTTTTTGCAGTCCGGCAGCTTCGCCAATCCGCGTCAGCCTCAGTTGGCTTTGCAGCCGTTTAATGCTGAGCGCTTACGAGAGGTGGCCATGAAGTTACGGGAGCTGTATCCGATCGAAGACCGATTACCACTGATTCAGAAAGTAACTCCGGTGTTCATCGATCGGTTAGTAGCCAATGTCACTGCGGGTTTCCGGGGTGATGTGGGGGTGGTGCCACGACAGTTTTTACGCCAGTTTGTAAATATTTTAGATTTAGCCGCGACTTTCCCTGATTTCGATCCGATGGAGGCAGAAGGGCTAGAAGTAGCTCCGGCTGAACTGAATGCTGAAGAACTCCGCATTCAACAGGGCTTACCAGCCTTCGTTCCAGAACCAGAAGATGAAAAAATTTATGAATTAGTTGAGTTCTGATTAGCTTTAATCGTCTCTGATCGCTGGTGGTAAGGATGATACCGGAACACGATCGTAGATGGTCACATTGCAAGCAAAATCCACCGGAAGATCGGCCAGTAGAGCATCATAGAAGCCGATCGAGAACTCAATTGCTGCCCGATCGCCGTGAAGTAAAGCTATCCCGAAGGAAATCGATCCTTACAGTCGTCGTACTAATATAATAAAAATACCTTAGCAAATGGGCTTATAACTCATTCATGCACGAAACCACCATCATCCCAATTCACCATGAATGATGTTGATCTACTACTAACTTCAGCTCTTGCACAAGCAGAATTGATCCGGCAAAAACAAATTTCGCCGATCGAACTCCTGAATTTGTATCTAGCCAGAATCGATCGACTAGATCCCCAAATCGGGGCTTTTTTTCATGTAGCACGAACATCAGCAATCCAGACAGCACAGGCACAGACCGATCTATTGACTAAGCAAACCGATTTGCCGCCGCTGTTTGGTTTACCGATCGGCATTAAAGATCTAAATCCCGTAGCAGGAATGCCTTGCAGCTACGGGGTCGCGGCTCTAAAAGATCAATTAGCGACGATCAATGACTCCATCGTATTGCTGTTGCGCCAAGCAGGCTGCAATATTCTGGGCAAAACCGCAATCTCCGAGCTAGCCGCCTTGCCTTTTAGCGAGACTCCCGGCTTTGCACCTACTCGCAATCCTTGGAACTTGGCACATACCGCCGGAGGCAGCAGTGGTGGTGCGGCAGCAGCAGTGGCATCGGGCATGTTGCCTTTTGCCCATGGCGATGATGGGGGTGGTTCCCTGCGGGGACCAGCTCATTGCTGTGGATTAGTCGGCATTAAGCCCACCCGAGGTCGGGTTTCGGATGCTCCCGTGGGCGATCGAATTACTGGTTTAGCAGCGCGGGGACCGATCGCCCGCAATGTAGCCGATGCGGCAGCGCTATTAGATGCCATGGCTTACCGCTTGCCCGGCGATCCCTATCTTTTTCCGGCTGTCACAGATTCTTTTTTAGCAGCGGCGCACCAGGCTCCGGGTCGGCTTAAAATCGCGGTCTGTAAATCTTTTCCACCTTTTACTGATATCGATGCCACCTATAGTGTTGCCATCGATTTAACTGCCGATATACTCAGTAATCTGGGCCATCAGATGTGTGAAATTGAGCTAGATATCCAAACAGCGGTCGAACCATTTATGACTGTTTGGCAAACGGCGATCGCCGCCGCAGGCATCCCAGCCACAGCTTTGGGCGAATTTAATCAATGGCTGATTAGTCGATCGGGCAGTGCTGCCGATTATTTGAATGCGCTGTACAGCTTGCAGGCAATTTCGCGTCAAGTAGTCGCCCGCTGGCAAGAGTTTGATGTGTTGCTGGCTCCGGTTTATTTACACTCTACAATCTCGATCGGGGCTTGGGCAGATCTGTCTCCAGAGAAACTCTTAAGGAAAATTTGTGATTGGACGGCTCCTTGCCCTCTCTTTAATGCTACCGGTCAACCAGTGATTGTAATACCAGTTGCCCTAGAGCCTCAGACCAATTTACCGATCGGCATTCAACTAGTGGGCAACTTGGGTGCTGAAGCCCAGCTCATTAGCCTTGCGGCTCAGCTAGAACAGCAACTCGGCCAGCTTCCTGGCTCGATTGCAGTCGGCTAGTCTCAATCGCTTATACTAAAGCTCAAAGAAATTTTCTCATCTCCAACATGTTGTTTACCCCCCCTTGGTTTCAGCCCTTAATTTGGCTCGACTTTCGCCTAGCATTGATTCTAACTGTGGCCATACCTCTAGTGCTGTTGATTTGGGCATTTGTAAAAAAGATGCCAGTGGCCATTACCCTCATGACCATCTACTGGCGGGTGGCTAGCTTATTAGCAATCACGGTGTATTTGATGATTGGTGGTGCTCAACTTTCTTTCTTTGCAGGTTTTGCCGCCCGCATTTTGATTCCGCTTTCGCTGTGGTTCTGGATCGATGTAAACGATGAAGTTAATGATTTACCTCCCAAACCAATTAAGCTGATTTTGACAGCTTGGCGCTGGGCAATTACCGGCTACTCAATTATTGGTGCAATTTGTTTCCTGCCGTTCATGCAGTGCGGGTTTTCTGGCAGTCTACTAAAAAGCGACTATTGCCGAGCGTGGTTTCAGCCACCATTGGCATACAAAAATATTTTCCATGGTGGTATTGACGTAGGCACTTTGGGTGTTTTTGGTATTGCCGCATTGGCATTTTATGCGGTGTGTTTGGGCTACTTCTTGGTGGTGCGGTTAGGCAAAGAAGGCCGCATTGCCCTGGACTAACATATGGCAGACTTGCACCAGGATCTACGGGGTTCGATCGCCGTTAGCTTAGGGGCGGTCGCCGGAGCCTTAGGCCGCTACCATTTGAATGGCTGGATCGTCGCCAACTGGGGCAATAGTTTCCCATGGGGCATCTTGGTGATTAATCTGAGTGGCTGCTGGCTGATGGGGTTAATTGTAGGGTTGGTAGAAACTCGCACTAACCTGATCTCACCAGAGGTCTATTTGTTAATGACTACTGGCTTTTTAGGAGCCTACACCACTTTTTCTACCTACGGCCTAGATACAGTCAAACTTTTGACAGAACGCTGGCCATGGGGGATCGCCTATGCAGTGGGTAGTGCGGTTGTGGGTATTTTGAATGTTCGTTTAGGGTCTATAATGGCTCATTGGTTTGCACCATAAAAATTTGCAGGTGAAAGCCTGCACAATCAAAAAAATTACAACGCCATGTCGCAATCTCCTCAACCACTTGAATACGTCGAATACGGGCTGATCGCCGCTTCTTTGGTCGGTCTGGTAGTCGCGTTGGCTACTGCAAATCCCCTTATGGCGGTTATACCCACCGTATTGGCCTTGGCTGCCAGTGCCTTTAATCGCTATCGCGCCGATCGAGTAATGAGTCGGCGGGTACAGAAGCTGAATCAAGACTTGGTGGCTCAAAATGAGTATTTTCAGCAAGAAAATGTCCAAATCCGAAATTTTTCGACTGCTCTAGTGAAGCAGACCATGGCGGCACAAAAGCCCGAGTTACCAGCAGCTAGTGGCGAGCTGGTGAGTTTTCAGTTTTTAGAAAAACAAGTGGGTGATCAGCAGCGATTGATGAATTCGGTGCAAACCCATATTTCGGGAGTAGAAGGGACGATCGCCAATTTGGTAGAAGCTCTGGATGGTGCGGCAATTCCGAATCGGGTGGAGTATTTAGAACAGGCGATCGTTAAGCTTTCTCAAAGATCTGGTCTAGACCCCAACGAAATTCTAGGAGCCACTGCCATGACGGCGGTTGGTGGGGCTGGGGCAGTAGCTCTGAACAGTGCTCCGCCAGAAATGTTTAGCTTGGCTGACTTGGGCTTAGATGAACTATCGGCAAACCTCAGTGAAGATTTAGCAGGCAACACCGCCACCAGAATGCAGGGATTTGACTCTGGCTTTCTGAAGGATCCTGCTGCTCCGAGCATTGAAAAAATTGCCGAAGATTTGGTATCAGGAGACCTGTTGGGCATTGACCCAATTTCTGGGGATTTAGCTTCGGGCGATTTGACGGCGGCAGAACTAGAAGGTAGCGACCTGTGGATGCGACCTATCTGGGAGCTGAAAAAAACGCTGTTGGCTCACACCGACTGGGTCCGTTGTCTGAGCTTTACGCCCAATAATCAAACTTTAATTAGCGGCAGCTTCGACCAGTCGATCAAGCTCTGGAATATGGCTGATGGCAAGATGCTCCACGATTTGCAGGATCACCATAAGGGGGTGTTTGCCTTGGCGGTCAGCGCCGATGGTAAAACTCTGGCCAGTGGCAGTTGGGATGAAACTATTAAATTATGGAATATCGGCAGCGGCCAGTTAATTTCTAATCTTTCGGGTCACACGGCTTCAGTGCGGTCTTTGGCTACTAGCCCCGATAATCAGTTTTTGGTCAGCGGTAGTTTCGATAATACCGTGCGGGTATGGCAGCTCTCTACGGGCGACCTGGTGAAAACCATGATGCATAAAGAGCCGATCGCCGCTATTGCTCTCAATCACACCGGCCAGATTTTGGCTAGTACTGGGGATGATGGCTTGGTGAAGCTGTGGTCGTTGCAGACTGGTGAAATTATTGCCCAGCTTACCGGCAACAGTAATTGCATTTGCTCGTTGGCGATTTCGCCTAATTCCACTACGGTAGTAGCTGGAACGGTGAGCGGTTCGATCGTGCTCTGGAGCCTAGATATGGCCAAGATTCAGAATAGCGATCCACTACAAAAATTCAAGGCGCACTCGGGGCAAATTAATGCCTGCGTGTTCCACCCTAGCGGTCAATATCTGATTACAGGCAGTGTAGATGGCAAGGCGCGAATTTGGTCGCAAGATGTGGGTTTTAATTTGCTGCGCGAAAAACCCCGCAAAACTCTGCGGGGTGAACCCGGTCGATCGGTGATGTCGGCGGCAGTAAGTGCTGATGGTAAGTCGATCGCGATCGGTGGTGCTGATGGCACGATCGAGCTGTGGCAAGGTTAAAGAAATATGGAATTACGAGCCTCTTTTGTATCTTTTGCTCATTTCTTGAATATTAGCGAGAGTTTGTTCTTGTAATTTTAAGATTTTTTCTTGGGTTTCACTTTGTGCTCTGCTTTCGTTGCTAGCATTTGCCTGATTAGCCACTGCTAACTGAGTTTTTATTGCTTGCAAGTTATTGTTCTGCAAAGCCAACAATCGCAACTGGGCAGCATTAATTGCTGCTTGACTGCTATTCTGATTGGCCAAAATCTTTAGTACATCCTGAGATGATGAAGCTTCTTGGGCAGCACTAGCACTCTCTGATGAGGATGATGCTGCCTCTCCCGATTCTGTTACCAAATCACTGATCTCTGATAAGTTTTTTTGATCTAGTTCTTGCGCTTCTTTACTTAATACATTATCTGATGCGGTTGATGTGGCTGCCCGCGCAGCTTGGCTTTGGCTCGATGCTGTTGA
>JAYUSV010000512.1:0-3356 GCA_043755495.1 Synechococcales cyanobacterium | reverse complement strand
TACTCCCTTCCCGTCATAAGAATATAGACGGAATGCGTGGGTAAAAGCCTTGTTCAGAGCCAAAAAAGATCCATGTTCTTCTAGCGGGAAGGGAGTAGTTTGAAACCCCACGAATTGAGCTGGTGGTAGTGCGACTCCGCAAAACTTCTAAGCCCTCTCGTGATGGGCCAAACACCAAGCTTTCATAGAGTGGGTCGTTTTTGCTGCGCATTCCGTCCAACAAAGTCTCTAAAGTGAAAACTTGTACTTCTACGGTGGCGTTGGGCTGCTGCTGCTTAAACTTATCGATCATCGGTTGAAGTTGATCTCGATCGAAGAAGAGAGGTACCACCGCTTGGTTATTTTTGCCAAGAACGGTCAGGTAGGTGCCCTTCTTGCTATTTTTAGCCACAAACAAAGGTACCCCGTTGAACTGCTTTAGGTTGGGTTCCGATTTTCGGACAAGGTTTAAGGCTGTTTTTACTTGATTTTGATTAGGCACATACACAATATCCACCCGCTTAGCAGGATCTAAGCTCATCTGTGCCTTATACAGCTCGCTGAGTGATACCGGACGGACTGTTACTTGTTTAGCCAAGCTCGGATTTTCTTTTTGGAGCTTCTGCAGAAAAGTCTTGGCATCAGCTTGGCTAAAGAAAGCGCCACCTTTGGCGGGCTTACCCTGTTCACTAGAAACCGAAGCAGTCAGCAGCAAATTATCAGAATCGGTCAGTGCAAATACTGGAATACCTTGTAGCTTATCCACAATTTGCGACTCGGGCAATGCCTGGATGGGAGTAGCTGCCAACAGCGTACTGCCAATTAAACTCACCATCACACCTATTTTCCAGCTTTTCATTAGCAAATCTCCATGAGTTCGAGGGATAGTTTATCAACTGTCAAAGGAGACCACTCAGATCTGCAAACACCACGAAAACTATTAGAGTTTATACCACATTTTCAGCATACTTGCACAAGTCTGCTTTTCAAACTCTTTAAGCATAATGCTCCCCAAACCAAGATTCAGAGAGCATCACAGCAAAAAACAGATTAAGCGAAGAAAGCAGGCTGATGACGAATGAGGTTTAAGAACTCTTCCCGAGTCTTTTGGTCATCTTGGAAAGCACCAACCATCGCACTAGTCACCGTCCAAGAACCGGGCTTTTGCACCCCACGCATCACCATACACATGTGCGAAGCCTCCATTACCACCGCTACACCGCGAGGTTCCAACACAGTATCTAATGCCTCAGCTACCTGACGAGTCAAACGCTCTTGTACCTGCAAACGACGAGAATACATCTCTACAATTCTAGCTAGCTTACTCAAACCCACTACCTTTTGGTTTGGAATATAAGCTACGTGGGCACGACCCATAAAGGGCAGCATGTGGTGTTCACAGAGACTAAAAAAAGTAATATCTCGCACCAGCACCATCTCATTGTGACCCTCATCAAAAATTGCCCCATTGATGATGTCATCTAACGACTGAGTATAGCCACTAGTCAAAAAACGCATTGCTTCCGCTACCCGCTTCGGAGTTTTCAGCAAACCCTCGCGATCGGGGTCTTCACCCACACCCTCAATGATAGTTTTTACCGCCACCATCATGGCTTCTTGATTTTCTTCAGCTTGTTTCACCGTTACTTGTTCGCCAGTGGCAGTAGTGTTGCGATCGGGTCTTACGTTCGATGTAGTCATGGAAAATAGATAAGGAGTATTGGTGATTGTAGTTAGATATTTGGCAAAAGTGTTTGATTAAAAAACACCCGCACTAGGCATGATTGTTAGTTCTTCGACACAGGCGATCGCTGGAGCCGTAGCAGCATAAAGCACCGCAGCAGCGACAGTATCAGCATCGAGCATCGCTGATCGATCGAAATCTGCATCTACATCCTCACGATCCCACAAAGCTGTGTTCACCGAACCAGGGTACAGCGCAGTAACGCGGATGCCATTGCTCCGTTCTTCGGCAGCCAGCGCTTTAGATAGCGCCACCAAACCAAATTTACTGACACAATAAGCACCCCAGTTGGGGAAAGCCTGTTGACCAGCTACAGATATCAGGTTAACAATTGTCCCCGATTTTTGCTGACGCAGGTGGGGCAATGCGCCTTGAATCACTTGTAATACACTAGAAAGATTCAGATCGATAATCCGCTGCCAATCGGCGAGGGGCGTATCCATTAAGTGATTGGTGTAGGCAGTGCCTGCATTGTTCACCAAAATGTCTAACGCGCCCACTTCGGCAATAATTTTGGCAATGCTAGAGCGCACTGCCTCCAAATTACCGAGGTCTAGCTCATAGCTACGTGCCGAAACTCCCAACTTAGTGGCTGCTTCGACTACGGGTTGCAATCGATCGATTGATCGACCTAGCAATATTAAATCGATACCAGCTTGGGCAAAAGACAAAGCCACGGCTTTGCCAATACCGCTGCTTGCGCCAGTAATTAATGCTGTTTTGTTCGCCATGAAGGGGAAAGGTAGACGAGGGCTATGGAAAATATCCCCGCTTACGTAATTATTAAATTTTGTTAAGCCTAGTTATAATAACACGCCTAGTTAGGCTCTTCACCCAAGAACTTGCCCATTCGCCGAAATTTTTGGTAGCGCAGCTCTTGTAATTCACTGCTTTCCAGTTTTTCTAGCTCTTGTAAATTAGCAATTAAGGCTTCTCGCAAAATTTCAGCGGCTTTCACCGAATTGGCATGAGCACCGCCCCAAGGCTCTTGCAAAATTTCGTCTAAAATCCCTAATCCTTTCAGATCTTGGGCAGTGATTCTGAGAGCTTCGGCAGCTTGGGGGGCTTTCTTGGCATCTTTCCACAAAATTGCGGCACAGGCTTCGGGGGTGGCTACGGTGTAAACCGAATGCTCTAACATCAAAAGCCGATCGCCTACGCCAATTCCCAAGGCTCCACCAGAACCGCCTTCGCCAATCACGGTGCAAACAATTGGCACCGAGAGCATAAACATTTCCCGCAGGTTATAGGCGATTGCCTCTCCCTGACCTAGCTCCTCGGCTTCTAAACCAGCCCAAGCACCTGGGGTATCAATAAAAGTCAAAATCGGCATATTAAATCGATCGGCATGTTCCATCAAGCGCATGGCCTTGCGATAGCCGCTGGGGGCGGGCATACCAAAGTTGCGTGCCACATTATCTTTGGTATCGCGACCTTTTTGGTGGCCAAGCATTACTACTGGGCGACCGTTTAACCTGGCCACCCCACCAATTAAGGCCGGGTCATCTTTACCGCCTCGATCGCCATGGAGTTCTACCCATTCATCGGCAATTGCCTGAATATAGTCTAGAGTGCTTGGCCTGCGGGGGTGGCGGGCGAGCTGCAATCGCTGAGATGGGGTGAGGTTGCTGAA
>JAYUSV010000511.1:0-3363 GCA_043755495.1 Synechococcales cyanobacterium | reverse complement strand
AGAGGACCCAGACTCAGGATTGTGCGGCGGTTAGGAGACTTGCCTGGGTTAACAAGGAAAAGTCCCCGCCGCGCCTACGCACCTGGGCAACATGGGCAGAACCGTAAAAAAAGCTCGGAATACGCTGTCCGTTTAGAAGAGAAGCAGAAACTGCGTCTCAACTACGGAGTTACCGAGAAGCAAATGCTGCGCTATGTGCGCAAAGCTCGCCGCGCCAGTGGTTCTACTGGTTTGGTGCTGCTGCAACTGCTCGAAATGCGTTTAGATAACACTGTTTTTCGGATGGGGATGGCTCCAACCATTCCTGCTGCTCGCCAGTTGGTCAACCATGGCCACATTACTGTGAATGGTAAACCCGTAGACATCGCTAGCTACCAATGTCGGCCTGGTGAAGTAATCACCATCCGCGAAAAAGCTGGCACCAAGCAACTGGTGGAAAATAACCTTCAGTATCCTGGACTGGCCAACTTACCTAGCCACTTAGAGTTCGATAAAAAGACTTTAATCGGTAAGGTCAATGGCGTTGTAGAGCGGGAATGGATCGCTTTACAAGTCAATGAATTGTTAATCGTCGAGTTTTACTCGCGTCAAGCTTAAAGTTTTACTCGCGTCAAGCTTAAAAATTCATCTTTTTTACATGGCAACATGTACAATGTCCTTCGCTGGCTCAGCGAGGGATTTTTTTGATGCTTGATTTAATTTTTCAGCCTTTGCAATATCAGTTTATGCAGCGGGCGATCGAAGTTGGTTTACTAATAGGCATTCTTTGCCCTGTGGTGGGCACCTATTTGATTGTGCAGCGGATGGCTTTGTTGGGGGATGTAATTGCCCATTGTGTGTTGCCAGGTCTATCGATCTCTTACTTTCTGCGGATTGATTTGTTGATTGGTGCTTTTGTTTCGGGAATTTTGGGGTCTTTTTTGATCAGCGGCATTCGTACACAGACTCGGATCAAAGCCGATTCGGCAATGGCGCTGACTTTTTCGACTTTTTTTGCGTTAGGTGTAACCTTAATTAGCGTGTTAAAAAACCGTCGTCTGCTGGATGAATTTTTGTTTGGAGATATTCTGAGCATTACGGATACAGATTTGTTACGCACAGGGGTTATTACTGGAATAATTTTGCTAGCAGTATTTATTTTTTACAAAGAGCTGCTATTCTATATGTTCGATCGAACTGCTGCTCAGGCTAGTGGTTTGCCAGTAAATGCTATTCAATTTGCTTTCATGGCAGCGGTGACTTTGACAATTATTGCCAGCATGAATGCTGTAGGAGTAATTTTAGCTATTGCTATGTTGATTGGGCCAGCTCTAACCGCTTACTTATTGGTAAAAGAACTGTATCAAATGATGCTGTTGGGTGCCGGGATCGGAATATTTTCTACCACCCTAGGAATTTATTTCAGTTACTATCAAAATTTGCCATCTGGTCCGGCCATTGTGTTGGTGACTTCGGCAATATTCTTGACAGTACTAATGTTCGATCCTACCTCTGGTCTGGTTTTTCAGAGTATCAAAGCCAAATTTCGATTATAAAAACCGCCTTGAAAAGTTAACCGGCCTAATTTGTCTGGTAATCTCTATTTTTTTTTAATCCTAGATCTGGAATATTGATCGTATATTTATTTGCAATGACCCCAAATTCCCCTTTGATCGACAGCGCCATGACTACCACCGATACACCTGCCTCCAACGCCGATTCTGTTGTGCCAGATTCTCCAAACCTATCTCCTGTCAATCCTTCTGAAGTACCTAGTCCTGACTCCCCGGCAAAAAAATTGATCTCAAGTCTTAAATTAGATCCTGCTCAGCTTGCTGAAAACTTTACTCCCGATCCCGATGGCAATTCAGCTAATCTAGACCCTTCTTTTGCTGCGGATACCCCGAAAGCATCCGAAACCAGCTTTATTAGCTGGCATGTGCATCTCAAAACCGATGATGGCGTGATTCAATTGCTGCTGCCCACTTTGTCTGAAACTTCTAATGACACTGGCTGGAGTGAGATTTGGGAGCAAATTCAGCAGCGATTAGCAGGAGCCAAACGCTTTTGGCAGCCCCTGACCCCGGTGTATTTATATGCTCAAGATAGATTAATTGATACTCGTCAGTTACAGGTAATTGCCAATGCTCTTGAAGAAGTGCAGTTGTCTTTGCAGCTAGTGCATACTAGTCGGCGGCAGACAGCGGTAGCCGCTGCGACTGCTGGTTATTCGGTACAGCAGCACAATCCGCATAGTTTAGCGACCAGCAGAGATGCTTTAGCCGAACCATTATATTTGCAAATGACTGTGCGATCGGGGATGGAAATTCGGCATCCAGGGACAGTGGTGGTCATTGGTGATGTGAACCCTGGAGGTGAAATTATCGCGGCGGGTGACATTATCGTATGGGGCAACCTGAAAGGGATTGCCCATGCTGGCTCGCGGGGCAATGAGCAATGTCTGATTATGGCTTTGCAAATGTTTCCTACCCAAATTCGGATCGCCAATTATATTGCTCGATCGCCGGAGCAACAGCCGGTAAACCTAGAGCCAGAGGTTGCTCATGTGGTAGATGGTGTGATTCGGATCACTCCTTCGATCGAGTCCAGGCGCATCCCGGCACTAGTAGATCGCAGTACCCAAAACAGAAATCGTTTTTTTTAGTAACAGAAACTTGCTCATGTAGCCAATCACCTCTAAGATCTGGAACTTAATACGGGCATCTATCCAACTTGTTAAAAAAATACTGTTTGCTATCCCATTTCCATCATCAATATGGTTAGAGTTATCGTAATTACCTCCGGCAAAGGAGGGGTGGGTAAAACCACTATCACCGCCAATTTAGGCATGACCTTAGCCAAGTTGGGAGCTAAGGTCGCCCTGGTAGATGCCGATTTTGGTCTAAGAAATTTGGATCTGTTGTTAGGTCTAGAAAATAGGGTGGTGTACACGGCAGTAGAAGTTCTGGCCGGAGAATGTCGTTTGGATCAGGCTTTGGTAAGAGATAAACGCCAGCCCAATTTGGTATTGCTGCCCGCAACTCAAAATCGTAAGGCTGAGATGATTACTCCCAACCACATGAAGTGGATGGTGGGCGAACTGTCTCATCAGTTTGACTTTGTGTTGATTGACAGTCCGGCAGGGATTGAAATGGGTTTTAAGAACGCGATCGCGGCAGCTCAAGAAGCCTTGGTAGTAACGACTCCCGAAATTTCGGCGGTGCGCGATGCTGATCGGGTGGTTGGTTTACTTGAAGCCAATAATATTCGACCCGCTCACTTAATTGTTAACAGGCTGCGACCAGCAATGGTAGAAGCTAATGACATGATGTCGGTAGCCGATGTGGGAGAAATTTTGGCACTGCCTTTGATCGGGATCGTTCC